>DASZXF010001202.1:0-2395 GCA_035546055.1 Ktedonobacteraceae bacterium | reverse complement strand
AACCTGCCACCTCCTCCAACTCCTGCGAAGCGCCGCAGGCGCTGAGGAGTCAACCACGACGTTCCCAACGGATCGAAGAGAAGGCATGACTGATAATTTGGGGCGCGGTGCCGCGCGGGACTGAATGGGTAAAACATTCTGGTTAAGAACTTGACAAGAAATCGGTTTCTCGGTACTCTTGCTTGTGGTAAGCTTCTTTCTGTAGTCTCACCTGCAACAACGGGGGATCAGGTTCTACAGAACGAGCAAAAGCTGGCAGCGATGCCGGCCATGATGCCGGCAAATTATTCCCTATAACGACGCGTGCGTTTGCTCTGGCAGCCTCGCGTAAACGCTCACGTAAACGCTCACGCGTCTCTTTTCATTGCGACAAGGACAAGGAGGTTACTTTTTAATGGTAAGCAATGTACGGTATTTCTGGCGGCAGCGGCGCTGGTATCAGCGCGTCGGCTTCTCCGCCCTTTTCGGTCTGCTGGTGCTCCTCACCGGCCTGGCGCCGGTCTACGCGGACACAAACACGACCAGCGCCCAGGTGACGATCAATTTGCGCCAGACTCTCAGTACGCTTTCGCCGCTGGCGCTGGGCGTGAACGCGGCGGTCTGGGACGGTCATTTGCAGGATGCGCAGGTGCCCGGTCTGCTGCGTGCCGACGGAGTGCAGGTGATGCGCTTCCCCGGCGGTTCGACGGCTGATAATTTCCACTGGCAGACAAATACGCTGGACGACGGCTCAAGCGCCGGACTGGATACGTTTGACAAGTTTATGCAGGTGGTCCAGAAGGTGGGCGCGACTCCGATTATTACGGTCAACTACGGCACAGGGACGCCGGAGGAGGCGGCTGCCTGGGTCAAATACGCCAATGTCACCAAACACTATCATATTCAATACTGGGAAATCGGCAACGAACTCTATGGCAATGGCACCTATGGCGCGAACTGGGAAAGCGATAAGCACGCGCAAGGACCGGCGTCTTATGCCAGCAATTCACTGGATTTTATCAAGGCCATGAAAGCGGCTGATCCTCATATCAAGATCGGCCTGGTGCTGACCGCTCCCGGCAACTGGCCCGATGGGCAGACCAGCGCCACGTCGCCACAGCCCTGGAATGATACGGTGCTGGCGAATGCCTGTTCCGCCGCCGATTTCGCGGTCATCCACTGGTATCCGCAGGGACCGGGCGGCGAGTCTGACGCGAGTCTGCTGGCGGCTCCGGCCAATGGCGAAAGCACCAGCGTGAGCTACACGCCGAGCATTCCGTCGATGGTCTCAACCCTGCACTCCGAGTTCAATCAGTATTGCGGCTCGCGCGCCAGCAAGATGCAGATTTTCACCACTGAGACCAATTCGGTTTCCTACAATCCTGGCAAGCAGACCACCAACCTGGTCAACGCGCTCTACCTGGCCGATAGCTATCTGACCTGGCTGGCGAACGGCGTGACCAATGTTGACTGGTGGGATATTCACAATAGCATCTTGACCGGCGATAACAACAGCGACACGCTTTACGGCACGAACAACTTCGGCGATTATGGTATGCTCTCCGTGGGCGATCCTGGCGAACCGGCGGCGGAAACGCCCTTCCCGGCGTACTACGGTTTGCAGATGGTGAGCAAGATCATCGCCGGCTGCGGTCAGATCGTCGCGGCCTCGTCGAATCAGAGTCTCGTCCACGCCTACGCGGTCAAACGGGCTGATGGTTCCGTGGCGGTTCTGCTGATTAACGCCGATCCGAGCACGACCTACACCGTCTCGCTGGCCGGGCTACACGCGCGCGGACACGCGACGGTCTATACCTATGGCGAAGACAGCACCTCGGTGAGCACGACCCGCGCAAACGGCAGATCGGCCAGCACGCAGGTGCTCGCGCCCTATTCGCTGACGGCGGTGGTCTTTCATCCCTGAGCTTGCTGAGGGATAAGCCGCCCTGTCTGTCTCGTCTGACACGGCAAATAACGGCACCGGGTAAGTCTCTCTGGTCCCCCGTTCCGCTTACCCGGCGCCTTCCTCCTCCTGATTGCGCGATCCCCCTGGTGGGGAAAAGAGAAGCGGCCCAGCATGCAGGCCGCTTCTCTTTTCGCGAGGAGAACGTGTTGCTCAGGCGTTGCCTTTCCAGGCCAGCACCGCCATCGGCAGCGCGGAAAAGATCAGGCCCAGAGTCAATAACAGCAAGCCACCGGCCAGCGCAAGCTCCAGCGAACTGGCGGCGGGCACCTGTAGCCCGGTTTGGGTTTGTATCTGATAGGTAATAGCCAGGGGATGAGAGTCCAGCGTGGGAATCCACCTCACGTCTCGAATCGGGTTTCCGCCTATCCAGTGAACGCGCGTAGGAAAGCCGCCTGCATCATATACAGTGACGTTTCCCTGGAGAAACAGCCCAAATGGAGTAACAGGCGA
>DASZXF010001201.1:0-10324 GCA_035546055.1 Ktedonobacteraceae bacterium | reverse complement strand
AAAAGGAGGAAAGCAGAGGCGGGAGAGCAGAGGGCACCCACCCTCTGCCGGTTTTCCGCAAGCGGGAGAGCAGAGGGCGGCAGCTCTCTGCCGGGGTATGGGGTGTCCCCATATTTTCTCTATCTCCCGCGCCGCCGCAGGCAGGAGAGCAGCAGGCGGGAGAGCGGAGGGCGGCCAGCCCACTGCCGGTGTGCCCGCAGGCGGGAGAGCAGAGGGCACCCATCCTCTGCTGGTTTCCCCCAGGCCGGTTTTCCGCAGGAGGGAGTGCAGAGGGCGGCAGCCCTCTGCCGGGGTATGGGGTGTCCCCATATTTTCTCTATCTCCCGCGCCGCCGCAGGCGGCGCCCTGTCGGATGAGAGGTGCCAGCCACCTCATCGTCCTTTTTTCGTAGGGTTTTTTTAGACAGAAGGAACGTTTTTCTTAATGAGTCGGGAAAAATTGCTATTGAGTATCGGTCACTCGACATTGGCTGGCGCAGCCTGTATAATTTAGTGGCGAAAGAGGCTTCGTGTACCATCACTTGACCTTTTGAGCTATCCCATGTACACTCCCTCAAGGCGCGGACGAACTGGCACAGGTGTCATGACGATTCACAGCAGGAGAGCGTAATACTCCTGTAACCAGCGCGTGTTCAAGCGAGTGGCAGGAATAGAGGGGGCATCGTATTATGCAACAAATGGGAACAAACGATGATATGAACTCACTGGTGGGTAAGACGCTCGGCCAGTTTCGCATTGTGGAGCGAATCGGGGCCGGGGGCATGGCCACGGTTTTTAAGGCTTACCAACCAGTGCTGGATCGTTATGTTGCCGTCAAGGTTCTACCCGATTATCATGCTCGTGATCCAATCTTCAAAGAGCGTTTCCTGCGTGAAGCGCGCGCGGTGGCCCGCCTGGATCATCCAAATATTGTGCAAATCTACCTCTTCGGCGAAGAGGATAATATTACCTATATTGTGATGCAATATGTCGACGGGGGAACGCTCAAGGACAAGCTGAGGCAGAGCGGAGCGCTTTCGCCCGCCGAGACGATTAAATTCATCATCCAGGCGGCGGAAGGTCTGGGCGCGGCTCATGAGCATGGCATTATTCACCGCGATGTGAAACCCGCCAATATGCTCCTGCGCAAAGATGGCCATCTGCTGCTCAGCGACTTCGGCATTGTGAAAATTCTGGAGGGCACGACCAATCTCACGCGGGTAGGAACCGGGATTGGCACTCCCCAATATATGTCCCCTGAGCAGGGCACGGGCCAGCCGGTGGATGCCAGCAGCGATATCTATTCGCTGGGTATCGTCTTCTTCCACTGCCTGACGGGCCGGGTCCCGTTTAACGCGGACAGCCCACTCACGATTACGGTGAAGCATTTAAATGAGCCGTTGCCGGTGGCTTTTTTGCGCCATGTAAATGTTCCGCAGCCCATCGAGCAGGTGATCGTGAAGATGACCGCCAAGGCGCCGACTGATCGTTATCAGAGTACGAGCGTCTTTATCGCCGAGTTGCTGCGTGCAGCCGCTGCGGCGCGCATTCCGCTGCCCTGGCCGATGCTCCAGGCGCTGGGACCGGATGTCTTGCAGCAACAGCAGCAACAGCAGCCGCAGCCTGTTGTACCGCAGCCGGTGGTGCAGCAGCCGTCTCTGTCCGGTGGCAGTCTGCTTGGACGCAATCCGCCCTCCAATCCAGGTGTGCAGAATAACGCGGTGATTACCGTCTCGTGTTTCCGCTGTCAGGCGCAAAATCCGAGTGATCGCCTCTTCTGCACGTCCTGCGGCTACGACCTGGCGGATCGCAAAGCGGCGGCGGACCGGGTGATGGGTCCGAACGGGCGTCCCATCCTGGCGCGTTTTCAGATGCAGAACGGACCGCTGGCCGGGCGCGTCTTCCGTTTCCACCAGGATTTGACTACCATCGGACGTACCAACGGCAACGACCTGATTATCTCCGGGCGCACGGTCTCGCGCCGCCACGCCAAGTTGTGGTTTGATGGCGCCAGCGGCCACTGGTACCTGGCTGATATTCAGAGCGCCAATGGCACCTTTGTCAATAGCGCGCGCTTGCAGCCGAATCAGGCGGTTCCGCTCAACGACGGGGATGTGCTCAATTTTGGGGATGAGATTGTTCTCTTCAATATTATTTATTGAGGAGGGTTAATCTCTCGCCAGTGGCTGGCTCAGGCTTGAGCATTGTTGAAACACAGAAGGAAGGGGCGATTGATGAGTTCAATTCATCCAGTAGTGCAGGTGGCTCAGCAGATGCTGCTGGGCGGAGCAGTGAAGCAGAATCACGCCCTGGAGCACGCGACGATTGTCCTGCTCAGTCGTCGCTTCCCCGAGTTGCGTCTGGCGGGTATTTCCTTCGCGGCGGGTTTCTTTGTCTTTGGCGAAGTGCCCACCGAGGCCATTTTGCCGGCGGCAACGGAGGCGCTCAACCTCTTGCGCACCACCTCACCCGAACTGGCCATCCATGAGCGCTGCGGTACCAACCTGGCCGTGACGGGTGTGCTGACCGGGACAGCCGCGCTGGCTATCGCGCGTTTGCGCCGTCCCTATAACTCGCTGAACAACGTCATCATGGCTACCACCGCCGCCCTGATCCTGGCCCGGCCTCTGGGATTGACCGTGCAGCGTTATGTCACAACCCAGACGCCAAACGCTTCAATGGTCATCACCGGAGTACGGCCTCTGAATTTCTTCGGCGCGCCCGCTCACTTTATCAGCACCGACAATCCCGCCGCCGCCGGTCTTTTCTCCTGAAGCAGGCCGTCTGCAAGGCCTGCCATGCGCATACCTTGTCTTCGCGGATAAAGTGGGGGCGCATGGGTGATTTTCCTGGTGGTTTCCTGACAGAAACGTGTTCTCTGGCGCGCGAGGCGCAGGCGTGGTATGCTGAGGGCGGATATTTAGCCTCTGAAAAGAACAGCTCAGAAGCAATGGCCCAATTTGTTAGATAGAGGAGAAGATAGTGGAGCGAAACCGTTTGCTCGTTGAGACCGACTGGCTGGCCGAGCATTTGCAAGATCCCCATCTGCGCATCGTGGATATGCGCGGTTATGTGCGCACGGTGAACGTGCGGCCCGGTTTGCAGGAGGCGACGTATACAGGCGCGCCAGAGGACTACGCGCAGGGGCATATCCCTGGCGCGGTCTACATCGATTGGACGCGCGATATCGTGGATCTGGACGATCCGGTGGCGGCTCAGGTGGCTTCGGCGGAGAAGTTCGCGCAGACCATGGAGCGCCTGGGGATCGGGGATGAGCATCTGGTGGTGGCCTATGATAGCCATCCGGCCTCACAGTTCGCGACCCGGCTCTGGTGGGCGCTGAACTATTACGGCCATACAAACGCGGCGGTGCTGAATGGCGGTTTGCCCAAATGGCAGCGCGAGAGCCGGCCCCTGACCAGCGCTGTCCCATCCTATCCGCCGGCCACCTTTACCGCCAGGGTTCAGCCTGGCCTGCGCGCGACTGCTGAAGAGGTGCTGGGGACGCTGCGCCAGCCAGGGACGCGCCTGATTGACGCGCGTGATGCCGGTCAGTACAGCGGTTCTGTCTCGCGAGGTCATGGACGCGCGGGCCACATTCCCGGCGCGCTGAATGTGCCGCGCGAGGAACTGATTGCCCCCGATGGCACCTTTCGCAGCGACGAGGAACTGCGCGCGGTTTTCACAGGAGCCAGTATCACGCCTGACGAGCGCGTGATCGCTTACTGCAATGGCGGCGTAGCCGCTACCTCGGTACTGTTCAGCCTGGCCCTCCTGGGCTATCCCACGCTGACCAACTATGATGGCTCCTGGAACGAATGGGGCAGCCGGGCGGATTTGCCCATTGAGTAGCTGGCCGGCCTGAGCGGTCTGTGCTTAGAGACGAATACGAAGATCATGCACGAACACGAACAGAACCCGGATCAGGAAAGCCTGCTTGATCTCAACGAGGTCATGCGGGCTTTTGGAGTGGAAAGCTGGACCAATCTGGGACCGCTGGACCCGACTCAGGAGGCAGGCACCCTGGAATTGCTGGTGGAGATTGAGGGCCGGCGCTTTGTTCTGCGCGAACGCCCGGAGGGTTTGACCGCCGGGGAGGGCGAGCGGCACCACTACGCCTTTCAGCGCTACCTGATGAGTCAGGGTTTGCCCATCGCGCCTTTGCGTGAGACGCCCGGGGGAGAACCATACGCGCTGCTTGGCGAGGATGCCTTTGAATTGCAGACCTGGGTCGCGGGCGAGCTTTTCGCTACTTCTGATACGCGTGAGCAGGACTGGATTGGCGCGGCTGGTGAACTGCTGGGACGTTTGCACCAGGCGGCGCGGCGCTATCCGGGGCCGCAGTATAGCTGGCCTTCGGAGGTGCAGGCCGGCGGGCTGACGCAGGGCTGGCTCAACTTCGCCCGTGGACAGGCCGAACAATGCGAGGTCTACGCCATCTCCGCCGCCCTGGCGAATCTGGTTGATGCCTGGGAAGCCGCGCTGCCAGCCGCCATGATGGCCATCGGCAGCGGACGTGACCTGCCCGAATTTCATATTCACGGCGACTATTCCGCGCTCAACCTGCGCTTCACCTCGCGCGGAGTCAGCCAGGTGCGGGGTCTGGAAGCCTCGCGCTGGGAGAAACGTCTGCTGGAAGTGGCCTATGGCGTCTTCTACTTCGCCGGACTGCGCTGGGAAGCCGGTGGCCTGACCTTACCGCTGGTCAAACGCGGCCTTGATCCCGTGCGCGCAGGTCTGTTTCTGCGCGCGTATAGCGAGGTCTATCCGCCAGTTCCCGGCGAGGCTGAACTGCTGGTGGACGCCCTGACCCTCATCGCTCCCATCATCACCGCCAACGGACCCCTGGAAGATCTTTTCTATCCAACAGGTCAGATGGAAGACCTGCCCCTGGAAGATGTGCTGGAGCGCCTGGCCTGGGCCTCCGCGCTGCCCGTCTGGCTGGCCAGGGTCAGGCGTTCTTTTGCCGACCTGTGGCGCAGGTAGCATCCCTGAAGGACTCCTGGAGGAAGTGCGCGGGAACTCGTGCCTTGATCTGCGGTTGCGCGACAGCGAGGGCATGAAGCGGTGAGAAGCGTTCTCTGGCGTCAGTGTATGTCGATAAACCGCTTTTCAGGCTTCATGCCAGCGGATCAGGGTCGATGTGCTCATTGTTCTGGACCGCCTTCCTCGTGCGGGATCAGGTGCCAGGGCAGAGCCATGGTTTGACAAAAGGAAGGGCAGGCCGGTTAGCGTTCTCGATTCCTTCGGCGATAACGCATTTTCAACAGCAAAAGATGCCAGCTCGTCGCCAGGCGGCGCAGCGGATTACCCGGCAGGCGAGTCACATTGTTATAGCGGGTGGATGGAGACTGGTAGCGCGGCCTCGCCATAAAATTGGAACTGGCCACCAGCGCCACACAGACCGCGCCGATCAGGGCAATAATCCCCGTGATGAGATTTCCGCCGCCGTCCAGACTATGCGCAGCCTGCGCCCAGCCGCCGCCGACCAGGGCCGCGATCACGGCAATTAACAGGCACCATTCAGCGAAGTTGAGATGCGGCAGCGAGAAACTGCGCCGTGGACCCCTTCTGCGCGGGATGCGCTGGCCGCTGCGTTGACCCGTGCCCGCCGCAGGCTCGCTGCGCTCCAGATTGCGCAGAATTTCTTCTATTTCTCGTTCGTACTTATTCGACATACTCGTTCTTTTCCCTTGAACTCGCCAGAACACTCTTAATGTAATGATACCAACTTCTCAACGCCGAAACAAGGGTTTTCAGCGGCCAATTTTGCCACGTACCACTCTCTTCCTCCAGCCCACCTTTCCGGCGGACCATTGATAATATCAGTCCTCCCCAAGGTTTCCAGCACCGCCAGGCGCGTTTCCCCTCCCCACCCAGGGGAAATGATGAGGTTTGGCGAGCGCGCAGCGCTCGCCAACATCCAAAAAGAGAGGGATGGGGCGCAATTAGCGCTTGAGGCCGCCTCAGAAACATCAGATATCGTTGGGAACGTCGTGGTGGACTCCTCGTCGCTGCGCGACTCGCCCCGGTGCTTTTGGAGATGGTGGCAGGTTGGGCCCGGCCCAACCTGCCACCATCTCCAAGCCTTGCGAAGCGCCGCAGGCGCTGAGGAGTCCACCACGACGTTCCCAACGGGATCAAACATCAGGGATGACTCATGATTGATAACGCCAGAGGTTTCTCCTCTGTGTAGGATAACATCAGAAGGATATTTCCTCTTTATCCTACACGACACAAGGTACGTCTTTTGACAAGATACGCCCTTCGCTTGTAGAAGCATGGGCGCGGCAAAAAATGAACAAGAAGAAGGAGTAACCATTACCATGCAACAGGATATGCCTGATAGAGAGATGCCCGAGACGTATATCCCCAATCTGGAGCAGAGCGTCCCGGCCAACAGCCAGTACACCAGAGACGAGTGGCAAACGCTGGTCGAAACACCCATCAAGGTTGGGCGTGCCATGATGGCCGTTTCGCCTTCTGGCGCCATCGGCATGACCCAGGAAATCATGGCCCTGCGCAAATGCTATACCGAGGCTTTTCAGAGTACCAGGAATCCCGTCCTTTTGAATCTGCGCCAGCACTTGCAGGATAAGGACACCATGCAGTCAATCTGGGAGCATGCCGGGCGCGCCTTCGGCGACCGCTGGGACGCCACCAATGTCCGCCAGACAGCTCTCCAGGCCTGTCAGCGTGTGGATAACCTGCTGCGGAAACTCTCGCCCCAGGACGCCCGCGCGTACAAAGATTTTCTCTATAACACGGTGCTCAAAATTGCCGAAGCTGCCAGAGAGGGCGGCATCATGGGCATGGGCGGCGTGGCCGTTTCAGCCGATGAGAAGGCACTGCTTTCCGATATCTCCACCACTCTGGGCATAAGCCATTCCTAGAGCGCGCTTCAGCAACCCTGACCCGTCCGCCGCAAGAGGGAGCGCCGGGCGATCTAAACCGCGCGGGCTTTTCCTCCCTCACGAGCAAGGAGCCATTCGTTGAGGTTATTGAAAGAGTTTTCCGCCAGCCTGCGCTGACAAAAAACGAGCTTCGAGAGGCTCAGCCTCCATCGAAGCCCGTTTTTTGCTTGCTCACATGGCTAGTACGGATGGGGATGCGCCGAGCGCACAGACTCCTCCGTCAGCCAGGGCAGGGCGTCAGGATCATGTTTCAAAAATACCCCCGCCTCGGCCAGCGTTCGCACAAACCTTTTGATATGCCAGTCCCGAAATAGATGAAGATGGACCCACCACCCCTTTGGTCCGAACCACCTCCAGCGCCGGCCACGGCGCGCCTCGATCTGAATGGCCGGGCGTACCCCCACAGTCAGAGTCCGCCCATCGTAACGGATAATGTCGCTGCCAGGAGTGAGCACCTGTTCCTCCTTTCTACCACGCCTTTCCAGTGCATGGATCTAGAGATCGTCTTTTTTCCCCTTCTGACCACCGTAGCTTGACAGGAGAGGTTCTCTCTTTCTATTATTGACTCTCCTGTACAATCTGTATCTGACGATATGCCGAAGATGCACCTGCCCACTCCATGCGTGAGATACAGTGTATTTCCCTGTTTCAGCGAACCAGATAGGACAAACAGGTGATTTTTTCAAGTAGCGTTACATATGTGTATTAATTAAGTCTAAGTAGGCTGAATCATTAAAAAGCATATGGGACACTACTCTGTCCGGCGACACTTTTATGGGTATGTTTATCAACATCGTTGCCTGTAAGATCGTCTTTCAACGCGGCGGAGAATCCTGAGTATCCGAAGCCAGCGAACTTTTAGCCCAGCTATGTCCTGGGATAGGACCAGAGAAAGGGAGGTAGCCGATTATGATCCGGTTTATGAGCACCATGCCCATTTTCCGCCGCATGATTATGGCTTTTATCTTTGCGACCTTGATACCTGGCGTGGTCATCGCATTGCTGGGTGTCTTTTATATTAATTCGTTCAAAAATCAGGGCCAGGCGGTGCGCACCAGCCTCGACGCCCAGAGCCTGGCCTCGACCGAGGAGGCCAATTTGCAGCGCATGAACGCGCTGCTCCAGGCCAGGTTTTACCAGATTTTTGCCAGCGAGAGCGATGCGCTGGCCGATCCTTCGCTGTCTACCTCTGGTAATCAGATGGATAGCGAGATGCGCGCCCTCGAAGATGATTTTGACCGCAGTCTGCCGATCTACAAGGCCAGTTATGACCTCTCCGCTTCGCCGAACATGGCCACTGTGCTGAGTATCCTGCGCTCAAACGACGTTCAAGGTGCCCAGAACCTCGTTGATAAGCAGAAGCGGGCGCTCAACGGGGTGCTGAGCAATGACGGATGGGCGAAGTACAAGGCCGACCAGGATAAGCTGACCGCGAACCTGCAAGCGTTACAGACACAGTTGCAAAACGGCAAGCGCCTTTCCAGGACGCAGCTTTCACAGCAGTATCAGACCAACTACGCCTTGCTGAACCAGGCAAGCAGCGATTTTACCAGTCTGCGCGCTGACTGGCAGACGATTCAACAGGCGGCGGATGAGATGGGCAAGGATGTGGCCACGGTTGGCTCAGCCCAGGTTTCGCCGATCTTTATCGCGACCACCGGCGCCTTTCTGCTGATTATCCTGGTCATTATCTTCACGGGCTACATCGTCAACCAGACCATCACGCGTCCGCTGAGTCAGCTCGCGTTGATTACCACGCGCATTAACGAAGGTAAAACCGAGACGCGCGCGGTAGTGACGGGGCGCGACGAAATCGCGGTGGTAGCCAATGCCATGAATGGCATGTTGAACAATATCGTGCATCTCATGCAAGAGGCACAGACGGAGCGCGACCGCTTGCAGGCGCGCGTGGAGAAGCTGGTCAGCGAGGTCTGTAACGTCGGTGAGGGCGACCTGCAAGTGCAGGCTGAAGTGACATCGGACGCGCTGGGCGTGCTGGCCGATTCCTTCAATTACATGGTTGAGGAACTGAGCAGCCTGGTGGTGCGTGTGAAGATGGCGGCGCACGAGATGGAAAACTCGACCACCATGACTCATCAGAACATGCTCCAGCTGGTGAGCGCCGGCGATCTGCAAATTCAGCAGATCGGACGGGCCGCGCAGGAAATCGAGAACATGGCCGATAGGAACCGCCAGGTGGCGGAGCGCGCCCAGGCGCTGCATATGATCGCCGATGAAGCGCGCGAGACAGCCCAGGCTGGCCGCGAGTCGGTGCAGCAAACGCTGGAGGGCATGGGACGCATCCAGGCCTATGTGCAGGACACCTCCTCGAAAGTGCAGGCTCTGGGCGATAGCTCGCGTGAAATTGACAATATCGTGGGCGTCATCTCCACGATTGCCCAGCAGACGAATCGCCTGGCGCTGGACGCCGCTGTACAGGCCGCGACGGCTGGTGAGAACGGCAAAGGCTTCGGCGCGGTGGCGGCTGATATCCGGCGCCTGGCCGAACGGGCGAAGGAGCAGGCCAACATCATCGCGCGCATCGTGCGCGGGGTCAGCGAAGAGATCGAGGCCGCCGCGCTTTCGATGAAGGATACGGAGCGTGAAACGGCGGTCGGGGCGCAAC
The DNA here is from genome assembly GCA_035546055.1 of Ktedonobacteraceae bacterium. GTDB lineage: Bacteria > Chloroflexota > Ktedonobacteria > Ktedonobacterales > Ktedonobacteraceae > Paraktedonobacter. The sequence goes on along the minus strand of DASZXF010001201.1, from coordinate 806 downwards.
TGGCGGAACAGACCGGGCTGGCCCTGGGATCGATCTTTGGCGTGATTGAGCGCCAGGGCGGTGAAATCGACATCATCAACCAGATGGCGAATCGGCAGTTGCAGTCGTCCAACTCGGTTGTGCGCATTATGCAGGGCGTCTCCGAGGCGACCCAGCAGAGCAGTTCCAGCACGCGCAGCGCGGCTCGCAACATGGAACACCTGGCACACGTGGCCGAACAACTGCTGGGTTCTGTGGAAGCCTTCAAACTGCGCGAGAATATCGACTATTCTCCCTCTGCTCACGCCCTCTTGCCGCGTGTGCAGGAACGTCGGCGCGCTATGGTCACAGGCGCCCTGAATGCGGGCGCTCTGGGTATGGGCGCGGCGGCTGGCTCTGCCGCCATCTCGCCGCAGTCACCAGGAGCGCAGCCGAACTTCCCGCCGCGCTCCTCTCTCAGCGGTCCGCTGAACCCTGGCTTCGCGAACTTCCATCCGACAGGTTCGCTCACCTCGTCCTATCCGCCAAACAGTGGCAGTGGTCCCATCGGCGGTTTGCCGCTTCCACCGAACGGCAGCAGCGGCCCCATGACCGGCGGCCAGGCCTACCCGCGCAATGGCGGCTCACCGTTCCAGTATCCCAACGGCAGCGAACCGGGAGGCGAGGCAAACGCGCATGGGCAAAATCGGCTCAGACACCCGCGTCTGCGTCCCCCGGAGCAATCATAGCTCGCCCACGTATCTCAACCAGTATGAGTCATCCATGATGTTGATCCCATAGGAAAGACCGGACGTGAAAAAGGGGGCCGCTTCAGCGTGCCCTCCCCG
>DASZXF010001200.1:0-2641 GCA_035546055.1 Ktedonobacteraceae bacterium | reverse complement strand
AACGTAAGCGCCGTCATCACCTTTGTGCGCAGCTAGCGCCCTTGTCGATACGTCCGTAACGACAAAACAAATGGAGAGCAGAGGGCGGGCAGTCCTCTAAGAAGCAAACGAGAGAGCAGAGGGCGGCATCCTTTCAATTCCCCGATACGAGGGAAGCGGGAGAGCAGAGAGCGGCAGCCCTTCAGTTCCCAGTAAGAGGGAAGCGGGAGCGCAGAGGGCGGCAGTCCTCCAATTCCCTGATACGAGGGACGCGGGAGTGCAGAGGGCGAACAGCCCTTCAGTTCCCAGTAAGAGGGAAGCGGGAGTGCAGAGGGCGGCAGTCCTCCAATTCCCTGATACGAGGGAAGCGGGAGCGCAGAGGGCTAACAGCCCTTCAGTTCCCCAGTAAGAGGGAAGCGGGAGCGCAGAGGGCGGCAGTCCTCCAATTCCCCGATACGAGGGAAGCGGGAGTGCAGAGGGCGGCAGCCCTCTGCCGGGGAGCGGGGTGTCCCCGCCAATTCTCTTCTTCCCGCGCCGCCTGCGGCGGCGCAAAGGCCAGAACAATCTTGATAAAGATCAATCAAAGAAGCATAAAAAGCGTACTTATGATATACTTAGTCAGCCAACATACGAAAGGAGCTGCGTAGATTATGCCGGGAGAGGTAACACTGACGCATCAGGTCGGAAAGGACTACATGCCTGTCACTGGCGGCAGCCAGCTTGCATATGTACTGGTGGAAATGAAGCCAACCGAGTTGATGGCTCAAGTACGTATGCCACTCAATTTCGCTCTTGTTCTCGACCACTCTGGCTCCATGAAAGGCGCCAAGCTGAAAAACGTCAAAGAAGCGGTCAAAATGGTCATTGATCGCCTGGAGCCAACCGACTATGTGTCGGTGGTCATCTTTGATGATACATCTCAGGTGATTATTCCCTCCATGCCCTGTAATGACAAGCCGGGCATGAAAGCCGCCATTGACCAGATCCGCGACGCCGGCGGCACCACCATGTCCCTGGGTATGATCCAGGGCTTAAACGAATTGCGTCGCTGGAACATTCCCAACGCCGTCAACCGCATGATTCTGCTCACCGATGGCGTCACCTATGGCGACTCTGATCGCTGCCGCCAGCTCGCGCGTGACGCCGCCGCCGCCGGGATCTCCATTTATCCGCTCGGCATTGGCTCCGACTGGGACGAAGACCTGCTGGATAACGTCGGCCATCTCAGCGGAGGTATGCCGGCAGAATTTATTCAAAATCCGAACGACGCCCTCAACCTCTTCCAGCAACAGGTGCAGAGCGCCGTCGACGTGGCCATTCGCAACGCCACCCTGCTGCTGCGTTTGCCGGCGGGTGTCACCCCGAAAAAGGCCGTCAAGGTACTGCCCATCATCGCCGACCTCGGCCCCAACGTCCTCTCTGATCGCCAGGTAGTTATCCCTCTCGGCGACCTGGAGAAGGACAAGCCGCAATCGGTGCTCTTTGAACTCATGATTGACCCGCGCCAGGCCGGTCTCTTCCGTATCGCCCAGGCCGAACTCAATTATGACGTGCCCATCACTGGCCTGGTCGGAGAGAGCATGCGTGATGATGTCAAAGTCACCTTCACCACCGACTCCAACCTGGCCGCTGGCGTCAACGCCGTGGTCATGAACTTCGCCGAAAAGGCCAACGCCCATCGCCTTGTCACCAGGGTGCTTGACGAATACAAACGCACCGGCAAGGCCACCACGCGCCTGGCCCCCAACGTCACGCGCGTGCTGGATGAAGAAACCCAGGTTGCCCTGGAACAGATCAATCAGGGCGGCCAGATCTCGCAAGAGCAGGTTAAATCGATTGGCAACAAAACGCGCAAACTCACGCAGCGTCTTGATGATATTCTTCCCTGATCGAGCAGGGAAAAGCAGATATAGAAATGATGTGATTGTTCAGGAGGTTTAAGCATGTCCATACAGTGCTCATTAGGCCACGATAATCCCGATGGCTCCGCTTTTTGCGATGAATGTGGCGAGCCACTGGCTGCCAGCGCGCCCGTAGCCACCAGTGCGCCCGCGCCCGCCGCTTCGGCGCCCGTCGCCTCGGCCCCGGCGCCCGCCGGCAGCCAGATTTGCCCCTCGTGCGGCTCCACCAACGCCGCCGGGGAAGCGTTCTGTTCCAACTGCGGTAGCATGCTTGGCGCACCCGCGCCGGCTGCCAACGGTGGTGGCGTTGCTGTGCCCGCCGCGCCAGCCGCCAACCTCACCGCGCGCCTGGTCGTTGAAGCCGACAACCAGGAATTCGACCTGAGCGGCAAAGATAACATCGTCATCGGGCGAGAAGATGCCGTCAGCAACATCTACCCCGATGTCGACCTCACCCCGCACGGCGGAGAGGACGGCGGCGTTTCGCGTCTGCACGCCCGCATCTTCTACGACAACGGTCAATACCTGCTGGAAGATGAGAACAGCACCAACTTCACCTTCCTCAATCGTCAGAAGCTCGCCGGCAAAACACCCACGCCCCTGCACGACAACGACGAAATTCGCCTGGGCCGCGTGCTCCTGCGCTTCAAAGAAGCCTAGCTGATTTTGTCGGACAGACGCGGGCGTTGTGAGCAAGCATACAAGGACCGCAGCAGCGGGTACATCCACTGCTGCGGTCCTTGTATGCTTGCTCATGGCGC
>DASZXF010001199.1:0-7021 GCA_035546055.1 Ktedonobacteraceae bacterium | reverse complement strand
ACAAGCATTGCCTCTGTCTGCGTTGGCGCTTTTCTGCTGGCGGAAAGCGGGCTTCTCGACCAGCGCCGGGCCACGACCCATACTGGATTTCGCCAGACGCTCCAGCAGACGTATCCCCAGATTCAGGTACTGGCTGACAAGGTGGTGGACGAGGGCGATGTCCTCAGTTCTGGAGGCGTTGTTTCAGGTATTGACCTGGCGCTGTATTGTCTGGAAAAATGGTTCGGTCCCGCGACACGCGAGCGCGCCGCCCGCCGCCTGGATGGTCCATGGTCCTGAACGGCGCAAACGGCGCGCAGATGGTGAAAGCGGAAGCTACATGATAAACGCGTCGGCAAAGCGGCGCAGGTTATCTGTGCTCAGGGCATCGGGAAAGGTGAGAACCAGTTCCTGTACGCCGCTCTCTTCCAGTTCGCGCAAACCCGCGCGCACGGTGGCGGGGGTGCCGATCAACGAGGCTATACCCAGGTGACTGAGCAGCGCTTGCAAGGTGGGCGGAATTTTGGCCCTGGCCTCTTCTTCACTTTTGCCCAGAGAGCAGAAGCCGACGGCGGTGCGATAGATGCTCTCGTATGGGCGTCCGAATGTGGCGCAGTGCTGCCGGAGCACGCTGAATTTGCGCGTCAGCGTGGCAACATCGCCGCTGATGTTGCAGGCGTCGGCGTATTGCGCCACCAGCTTGAGCGTGACCTGCTCGCCTCCGCCGCCAATCAGCAGGGGAATATGCGGACGCTGCACTCCTTTGGGCTGATTGATGGCGCCATGCACCTGATAGTATTTGCCCTCAAAGGTGGCCTCTTCCTGCGTCCACATGGCCAGGATTACCTGGATGGCTTCGCGCAGATGCCGCAGGCGTGCGGGCGCCTCGTAATCGCTGTAGCCATAGGCCCGGCATTCGGAAAGATTGGCGCCGCCTGCGCCCAGGCCGAAGGCGAGGCGTCCGTGGCTCAAGACATCGACGGTGCTGGCCATCTTGGCCAGGAGCGCGGGATTACGATATTCGTTGCACGACACCATCTGACCGACACGGATGCGTCTGGTGTCGCGAGCCAGGGCGGCGCTTGTGGTCCAGCACTCAAAAACCATTTCCTGGGTGGGCCTGGGAACTGTGTGGAAATGATCGACCAGCCAGGCGGAGGCGAAGCCTGCCTCATCGGCGGTCTGAGCTACGCGAGTCATGGCCTCATAGGCCTCCGCCGGATCGTTCATGCCCGCCAGTTCCAGCGTCCAGCCTTGCGGCAGCGACAGGCCAAATTTCATAGACATAGGTAACTACCTTTCTCGTGAAGAGGGAAGAACGCTTGCTTCCCGCATATGAGCCTGACAAAAAGTGATGCTCACCCGCGCGCGTGGGCCATCTTGACGCGGGTTTGCTCATTGAGTATGCTGTATGGCAGAGAAAAGAACCAGAGTGTGTGAATCATAGGTCTGTGACCACCAGGATAAGGAGCGAAAACAGGATGGATGAGCAGGAGCGCCGACAGGCGCTGGCAGATTTTTTGCGCCAGCGGCGAGCCAGTCTTTCTCCTCTAGAGGTGGGGCTGCCGGCTGGTGCGCGCCGGCGCACACCCGGTTTGCGCCGAGAAGAGGTGGCACTGCTGGCCAGTATGGGCACGTCCTGGTATGTCTGGCTGGAACAGGCGCGCGATGTCCATCCCTCGGCGCAAATTCTGGAGAGTCTGGCTCAGGCGCTCCGCCTGACTCTGGATGAGCGCAGACATCTCTTCTGGCTGGCTGGTCAGGAGCTACCGCCTCACGCCGCGCCGGGGGAGGAGCGCATCACTCCGAGGCTGTGCCAGATGCTCAACGACCTCGATCCCCTGCCGGCGTATATCACCGGGCGGCGCTGGGATTACCTGGCCTGGAATCGGGCCGCCGATGGCGTGTTTTCTCTTGCCAGAGCCTCGACCCCCTACGAGCGTAATATGATCTGGCGCCTGTTTACCAGCCGGACCATTCGCCAGGCCACGCCCAACTGGGAGCAGAAGATCAAGGCAGCCCTGGCGGAATTTCGCGTGGCCTCCGCGCGTTATCCCGGCGATGCCTCTTTTGATGAATTAATCGCGGCTCTGAAGGAGGCCAGTCCTGAATTTCGGCGCTGGTGGCCCCACCATGAGCCGGGCAGTTCGCTGGATGGCCATAAAATCATGACGCATCCACTGGTCGGGCGTCTGGAATTTGAATTTGTGACCTTGCAGGTGCCCGGCGATCCCGATGTGAAAGTGACTGTTTACACACCGGTGGCGGGGACGCGCGCCAGGCTGCAAACGCTGGTCGAGGCCGGCGCCAGTTCTCAGCTCTCGTGAGCGGCGGCTGCCTCGCTAACGAGCAGGCCCAGATCCAGGGCGGCGGCCATGACACTATCGAAGGCGCCGAGATTGTCGCGCCGCCGCCTGGCCTCGCTGGCCTCAAACAGTTCTTCCGCCAGGGGATAGAGGAGCAGACGGGCATAACTACAGCGCAGATAGCGGGGATCGAGATCATAGATGCGCACCCGGTCCAGCGCGTCGGCATCTTTAAAGACGGCCAGTTCGGGCGTCATTTCCGGCGCCAGGTTGTCCGAGGGCACATGCCAGGTATCGAGGTAGAGCACGGTGTCCAGCACTCCCTCTGGAAGGCGCTGGTTCAGGTTTTTGGCAACCCAGGCAGCAGCTCGCTGGCCGTGGGGATAATCGATTCCATCCGAAACGCGCTGTGTATCATGGGTAGCGGCGGCCCAGCGCAGCGCCTCCTGATTGAGAACCATGCCATCCTTGATGAGCAGACGGGCCAGCAATTCTTGCCAGATGAGCACCCGCGCTTCGTGGCCGATGCCGTGGATGTCTTCGGCACACTCGGGACGCAAAAACCAGCGCAGTTCTGGCCGATAGCGTTCCAGCAGTTCGCCAGTGGGCATATTTCCGGCCAGCACATGCCGTACCCTGGCGATGGCCTGTTGCGCCGTAAGCTTTTCTGTGGGCAATGAAGAAGGCTGACCATCGAAAAAGGCTGCAGGCATGAAATCCTCTTTTCTAGCACACCAGGCGCTTCCAATAGAGCGCGCGGACATGCGTTTCTCCTGCCATTTTACCATATTGCGCGCCTGGATTCTGCCGGCGTGCGACTACTGGATGATGTGATACAAATATTATATTAAATCCGTGGATCTGTGTATTGGACAGACCATGGCACGTTATCTATACTTATGGTGGAAACGTTTTCGCGCTGGCGGGCAGGCTGGCGCGAAGGACGTGCAGAGTACAAAGGAGTCTCGAATGAATGAACGCTATGAGCAGGGCTTGAAGGTGCGCAGGGAGGTATTGGGGGATGCGCATGTGGAGCGCGCGCTGGCCCGTGTGACCGATCTGGATGCTGATTTTCAGCGTTTCATTACGGAGACGGCCTGGGGTAGCCTGTGGGCGCGCCCGGACCTGGATCGGCGCACACGCAGCCTGGTGACGATTGCGATTCTGGCCGCGCTGGGCCGCGAGGAACTGGCTCTCCACCTGCGGGCCAGTCAGAATGTCGGCGTCGATGAACACGAAATCGCGGAAGTCCTCATGCATGTAGCGGTGTACGCCGGTGTGCCTGCCGCCAATGCCGCGTTCGCGGTGGCGAAGCGAGAGCTGGAGTCACTGGGACGCGCCCCGGAAGAGACGGCTGCGGAGCAGCAGAGTCAGGAGAAGAACCCATGAAGCAGATTCACACCACTATCGGGGAGATTGTGCGCGGAGATCGAGAAATCTTTCCACCGTATTTATATGAAGCCTATCAATCCACGCGCCGGCGCGCTCCCACCCGGGCGCTCATCGATGTGCCGCTGACGCTCTCCGAACTGACCGGCCCCGGTCACGCTATCAGCGCGGTGACGGCGGAGGATGCCGATCTGACGCGCAACGCGGGTACCGGCGGCGAGGCGATTGGCCAGCGTATTATTGTCACCGGGCGCGTGCTGGATGAAACGGGGGCGCCGGTTCCGCAGACGCTGGTTGAGATCTGGCAGACCAATGCTGCCGGACGCTACCTGCACAAACGCGATCAGTGGCCGGGTCCGCTCGATCCCAATTTCCTGGGCATGGGCCGCTGCCTGACCAATGCCGAGGGCGTCTATCGCTTCCTGACCATTCGTCCAGGCGCCTATCCCTGGAAAAATCATCCCAACGCCTGGCGTCCGGCCCATATTCATTTTTCCCTCTTTGGCGCGACCTCGCTGGCTCGCCTGGTGACACAGATGTACTTCCCGGATGATCCTCTGCACGGCCTTGATCCGATTCTCAGTTCCATTCCCTCGCAGGGAGCGCGCCAGAGCCTGGTGGCGACCTACGACCATACGATTACCGAGCCGGAATGGGCGCTGGGCTATCGCTGGGATATCGTGCTGCGGGGTCCACAGGCCACGCATTTTGAGACGCCGGAGGTGCATTAATGGACGCTCTGCCGCTGACCGGTTCCCAGACCGTGGGACCGTTTTTCTCGCTGGGTTTGCTGTATAAAGAGGCGTGCCGCAATGTGCTGAGCGGTTCCGCTACCGCTGGCGAGCGCATTCGTCTGGAGGGGCGCGTTCTCGATGGCGACGGCGCGGCTGTGCCTGATGCGCTGATCGAGATCTGGCAGGCCAACGCGTTCGGACGCTACAACCATCCCGCCGACCAGAGCGAGGCGCCGCTGGACCCGGAGTTTACCGGTTTTGGGCGCGCCGGCACCGACGAAGAGGGACGCTACTGGTTTGAAACCATCAAGCCGGGGCGCGTGGCCTTTAACGCTCACCAGCAACAGGCGCCGCATATCAATGTCACCATCTTTGCGCGCGGTCTGCTCAACCACCTGGTCACACGGCTCTATTTCGCCGATGAGGCGTCCAACGCTACCGATGCCACCCTGCAGTGCGTACCGGAGGAGCGCCGCGCTACCTTGCTGGCCACTCGCGAGGAACGGGAGGGCGCGGTCGTCTATCGCTTTGACCTGCGCCTGCAAGGAGAGAACGAAACCGCCTTTTTTAATCTCTAATTTCCGCCAGGAGGATACCAGGGGAGGAGGATGCTATGTCTGACGCCGTTCAGTCAGAGGACATGGCGGCTATCTTTGCGCCGGAGATGCATGTGCAGCAGATGCTGGTCTTCGAGGCCGCGCTGGCTCGCGCGGAGGCTCGCGCCGGGGTCATTCCGTCCGAGGCCGCCGAGGCTATCGCCAGTCGTTGTCGCGCAGACCTGTTCGATGTACACGCGCTCTACCAGGAGGCGGCTCTGGCCGGTACTCCGGTCATTCCCCTGGTGAAGATGCTGACCAGCCAGGTTGACGCATCTTCGCGCCGCTTTGTCCACTGGGGCGCTACCAGCCAGGATGCGATTGATAGCGCGCTGATGCTGCAAATGCGCGCGGGATTGGATGTATTGCTGAACGATCTCACGGCCATCTGCGTCGCGTGTGCGCGTCTGGCCGAGGAGCACCGGCATACCTTGATGGTCGGACGAACCCTCATGCAGCAGGCTTTGCCCATCACTTTTGGTCTGAAGGCCGCACGCTGGCTGGGGCTGGTCGCGCGGCAGATGCATGCTCTGCGCGCGCATCGGCAGCACACCCTGGCTGTGCAACTGGGAGGAGCGGCGGGCACGCTGGCCGCGCTGGGAGCGCGCGGTCCAGAAGTGGCGCGCCTGCTGGGGGAGGAATTGCGCCTGCCACTGCCCGCATTGCCCTGGCATACTGAACGGGACCGCGTGGCTGAAATCGCCGCGACCCTGGGCATTGTCGCGGGCGCTATGGCGAAAATCGCCGGGGACATCATTTTGCTGGCCCAGAGCGAAGTGGGCGAGGTCAGCGAGGCCAGCGCGCCCGGCAAGGGCGGTTCCTCGGCCATGCCCAACAAGCGCAATCCCGTCGATGCTATTAACGCCGTCGCCTCGGCGCGCCTGGCCCTGAACTGCGTCCCGCTGCTGCTGGCCTCGCTGCCCCAGGAACACGAGCGCGCGGCAGGAGGCTGGCAGGCGGAATGGACCGCCCTGCCCAATCTCTTTCTCTCCGCCGCCAGTGCCGTCTCGCGGGTGCGTTCGGCGCTGGAAGGCTTGCAGGTCGATTCCGCGCGCATGCGCGCCAACCTGGAACTGACGCGGGGTCTGAGTATGGCTGAAGCGCTTTCCATGGCTCTGGCGGTCCACCTGGGCAAATCCGAGGCCCATCACCTGGTTGAAACACTCAGTAAACAGGTCATGCAGAGCGGCGGCGATTTGCTCCAGGTCGCGCGGGCGGATACCAGGGTAAGCGCGCTGCTCACGCCGGACGAGTTGACTCGCGCGCTCGATCCAGCTCACTATCTGGGCAGCACTGATATCTTCATAGACCGCGCTCTGGCAGCCTATGCGCCGGGCACATAGGAAAGGAAGAGGTATTCGCATGGCTATCTTTCATTCGGACGGTCTGCAACTGGCCTATCGCATCGATGGAGCTGAGGACGCGCCGCCGCTGGTCTTTCTCAACTCGCTGGGCGCCGATCTGCGCATGTGGGATACCCAGGCCGCCGCGCTTAAAAGCGACTGGCGGGTGATCCGCTATGACAATCGCGGACACGGGGAGTCGCAGGCGCCAGAAGGAGCCTGCACTCTTGAGCAGTATGGCCGCGACCTGCTGGCCCTGCTCGATACCCTCAAGATCGAGCGCGCCCACCTGTGCGGACTGTCGCTGGGCGGCATGATTGTCCAGTGGTTCGCCATTCACTATCCCGCGCGCACGCGCAGTATCACCCTGGCCAATACCGCCGCGCGCATCGGCAGCGAAGCCATTTGGGACGCGCGCGTGGCCGCCGTACAGAGCGGAGGACTGGCGGCGATCCGCGAAGCCGCGCTCAAGCGCTTTTTGAGCGAGGGATACCGCCAGGAGCATCCCGCCATCACTCAGCAAATCGGCGAGATGCTGCTGCACTGCGACCAGCAGTGCTACATCGCCGCCTGCCTCGTCCTGCGCTCAGCCGATCTGCGCCCGCTGCTCTCCCGCATTCAGGCGCCCGCGCTCATCCTGGGCAGCGAACTGGATGAGTCGACGCCGCCAGCCC
>DASZXF010001198.1:0-3676 GCA_035546055.1 Ktedonobacteraceae bacterium | reverse complement strand
CCGGGCCGGGTCGTGATATACGCTCCGGGAGAGGTACTGGATTGGCCCTGGCAGCGCCTGCACGACGGAGTCTGGCCACTGGCCCTGCGGCATCCTCTGGTGCTGATGCCGACCGAACGCGAGCAGGAGCCGGCTGAGGAGATCACGGTCAAAAATGGGCCGCTGCGTGTGTTGCTGACCCTGGCCTCCGACGAGGAGCACAGTGCTCTGAGCGCGGCAGTGGATCAGTGGATTGACCGTCTTGAGCAGCGCTATGTCGGGCGGGTGGTAGTGAGAAAGGTGAGAATCGCAGGAGGCTATCAGGGACTGCTGAAGGTCTTCAGGCAGGCACTGGCCCCGTTTCATCTCTGGCAACATGTTGGTCCATGCGGTCCAGGTCTGGCGCTCCAGCTGGGAAAGGACGTGTTGCAGGTACATGACCTGAATATCTTACTTGCTCAGCAGAGAGCCGCGTGTTGTATGGTGCTGGCGACTCACGGGGAGATGCCGCCAGCCTCGGCGCTCAGTCAACTCGGGGCGCCGTTTGTGCTCTGCCAGTCGGCTCGTCCGGGGATAGCGCGCGATCTGGAACTGCTGCGGGGCTTTTATGAGCGGCTTCTGACGCACGATCTGGCGGTAGCGGGAACCCTGGGACAACTGGAAGCTTATCTGGCGGGCAACGCCAGTGAGAGCCGGGGGCAGCTCACGATGGTAGCGCAGACGACGCAGCTCCATCTGGGGACACCGCGACCTGTCCATGTGTCGTTGCCTGGAAAGCAGGCGCCGGCGACACAGGCTGTGATGCTGGTGTTGAAGGCAAACCCGCCAGGAGCGATCTCAGTCCAGGAGGGCTTACGAATTGAGCAGGAGATCAACCAGATCAAGGATGTATTGCGAGAGAACCACGAGATGATTGACCTGCAAGAGAGGGGGGCTGTGCGTCTGCAAGATTTTTCGCGCCATCTTCAGAGGTATCAGCCTGCGCTGCTCCATTTTTCCGGCCATGGCACAGAGGAGGGGGAACTGGTGCTGGAGAAGTATGCTTCGCAGGCGGAACTGCGAGCGCAGGCGCGTATCCCCCTGGGGCGGGTGGCAAATGTGGACTATATCGAGTACGCGGCCATTGCCAGGATTCTGGTTGAGTATCGCGCGACCCTGCGTTGTGTAGTGTTCAACGCCTGCTCGACGGAGCCGCTGGCCGAGGCTATCTGTACGGAGATTCCATGTGCTATTGGTATGCGGGGGCCGATCAATGATGCCTATGCCGTGCGTTTTGCCGAGATTTTCTATCGATCACTGAGCGCGGGGGAGAGCGTCGGGCTGGCCTTTCGCAAGGCTCTCAGCGACGTACTGAGCAGCCCGAATGCGCGGGCGGAGACGTTTCAACTCAAAAGTAGACGCGGAGTGAAGCCGGATGAAGTGTATATTGTATCAGGCAGGGGAGGCCAGTCATGACAGAGACGCCAGAGGCGGGTGATCAGAATCAGGAACGGCCAGATGCGCCAGATGAGCAGCGTTTGAGCGATGAGCCGGAGCAGCCAGGCATGGGCAATGGGACAGTTGAGGTCGCGGGGCAGAACGGAACGGCTCAGCCAGCAGTGCCAGCAGGCGCAGAAACTCAAGAAGCACAGTCTGCTGATGAATGGGCAGAAGAGGACGAAGAAGAGAGCGCCCAGGAAGAGGTGGGGCCGGAACAGGCAGAGGCAGATCAGCGGAAGAAGCAACTGGACGAGCAGCAGCGACAATTGGAGGAAGCCAGCGCTCAGCAGGAGAAGTGGATCAAGAAGCAGGAGAGGGAGCGCTTTATTGAGTTTGGCAAGAGCGGTATCTCCTTACGGATGTTTGAGGAGCCAGATGCCCGGAAAGAGGATCAGCTTTTTGTGCCCCCGCCAGATTACCAGCGTTTTGTCGATGAGGTTAATGGGGATACAGGCAAGCATATCCTGATTGTGGCCGGCAAGGAGAGCAGTGGGAAACTGATGACCGCGTTCTACCTGGCCCGCCATGCGTGGAAGAGGAGCGATCTGAAGTGCTACAGCTTTTCCGCGCAAGGCAACCGAACCCTGCTTGACATCTGGGCGGACGAGAAGCTGCCGGACAATGCGGTCATTCTATTTGATGAGGTGTTCGACAAAGGACAGATCGACCCCGACGACCTGACGAATCGCTATGTTCATCTGAATGAGCGGCTGGCTGACAAGATGAATGTCTGGTTTATCTTTACGGTGCTCGAAGGTCCGATCCTGGAGAGATTGCGGGCTGCCGCGTGTTTTCCCATTCTATCCACGGCCCTGGTTGATCGTCGCCAGGTGTTGGAAAGGCTGATTGATTACCATTTTCCCCGAACTTCGCTCTCCGAGTCGAAGCGCGCCAGGCTTCTCTCTGTCGAGGGAGAGCTTCCCACGCCTGCGCGTTTGAGCCAGTTGTTTGAGACCGAAAGCGACCCGGAAGCCATTCTGCGGGGATTTTCTCCAGAAGAAGAACAGGCGCAAGAGACGCCCTTTGTCTGGTTTTCTCAACTGAAACCAATGAATTACCAGCTCTATGCGCTGCTGGCCGTATTGTTTGATAAACTTGATATGCCGACGCTGGAAGAAATCTATACCGTGGCGGTCCACGCACTGAGGCGGCAGGGGATGGATGGACCGGAAGAGTTTATTGATCCCAGGCGTATTGGGACGAATCTGATGCACGCCCGGCTGGGCATTCAGGTGCGCTATACCGTGCTGGAGTTCCGCAATCGGCTCTATCGGCAGTATGTCGAGGCGCAGGTAGAGAATTATCAGCGGCTCCTCTGGTCCCTGATTGATCCTGATGATCCCTCTACATTTGAAGGGCTGGTCGGGCTGCTTCGGCGTTTGAGCGAGATGGACGCGCAGTTGACGAACCGGGAAGAGACGCGTGGTTCGGCAACTGCCTCGCGCGATCAAGCGCGCCAGTTGCGCTACGCGATTGCCACGATGATCGCGCGCGTGGGCGTGTATCATCAGACGAAGCTGGATATGTTGCTGGAGAAACTGGTGCGGGACGAAAGCGCTGCTGTCTCGTTGACGGCGGCGTATGTCCTGGCGGAGATCGCCCGGCGAGGGGGGCATTTCGACTATATCGAGCGAGTCTTGCGAAGCTGGACGCAGAGCGGCAGGTTTACCCGGATGTGGGCGGCGGCTCCGAGTATTGCCTATATCTATCTTGCCATCGCGGGCACCCTGGAGGAAGAGCATGCCCCCCGGGAGGAGGAGGGGAGGGACGAAGCGGCTCTGGAGGAAGACGAGGAGCGCGAGGTCAAAGAGAGCGAGGAGCAGAAGAAGCGAGGACAGGGCTACCTGGCGAGGCTGCGGAACATGCTGACGGAACTGGCCAAAGTGCATAGCGTCTTCAGCAAGGAGGCCATTGACGAGGCCTCAAACTCCATTTTTCTCGCGCATCTCGCCGGTCTTCGGCAACATTTTGAAGAGTCATCAGAAATAGTGACGGGAGAGAACGGACGGATCTTTAGAGAACTGACGGACGGGGATCAGCAGCGCTTTCTCCTGTCAGTCTATGCGGGGAACAAGAAGGCCATTGATAAGGCGGTCGAACGCGATCTGGGGCTGCTCACAAACTCCTGGCTGAATCAGATGCGTATGGTGCTGGTACAGGCGCTGGCGCATATTATGCAAACATGGCCACGCGACGTAACGCGCCTGGTGCGCATGTG
>DASZXF010001197.1:0-12433 GCA_035546055.1 Ktedonobacteraceae bacterium | reverse complement strand
TTCTCAAGCAGCAGGCCAGAGTCTACGCCGATTGGAGCCTGACCGCGCACCACCATGGGCAGATGGAACAGGCTCGCGAATTCGCTCAGCACGCGCTGGATCTGGCCGAACGCGCGCAGAACACCCGCGCCCTGGCTCAGGCCCATAATATGCTGGGCATTCTGGCCAACAGTCAGCAGGAGATGGAAACCGCCTATTTTCATCTCAAACGCAGCCTGGAACTGGCGGAAAAGCTGCAAGACGCCGGCATTCGCGCCGCCGCGCTCAACAATCTGGCCCTGGCCTATAAAGCCAGCGGCGATATCGCCCGGGCCATCGGTCTGACCGAAACGGCCCTGGCTCTGTGCAGTTCACAGGGAGATCGCCACCGCGAGGCCGCGCTGCACAGCAACCTGGCCGATCTGTTCCACGAAGCCGGACAGACGGACGAGGCCATGCGACACCTCAAATTGGCCGCGCGCATCTACATCGATATCGACGTGGAGGCCGGCGACATGCGCCCCGAAATCTGGAAACTGGTCGAATGGTAGCTTACTGCCCGGCAGCCGCCAGCGCATCGCTCTCATGCTCATAAATATGAATGGCATCGCTGATGCGCGTCAGGTTGAAGATATGGCGATAGTGGTCATTCAGGCCAAAAGAGAGCAGACGTTGTTTCTGGCGATTGACGCGAATCAGCAGCGTGACCAGCAGACCGATACCGCTACTGTTCATGTATTCCAGGCCGGTGAAGTTCAGGATAATAGTGCGTGTGCTGGGAGTCGAGGCCTCCGCGTAAGCCTGCATCATCACCTGTTCCGCGAAGGCGCTGATCTCGCCCTGGATGTCGATAATACTGGTAGTCGTGCTGACCTGGCGCACGTTCATGACGACTTTTGCCTGTGGCATGATGCCCTCCTTTTCAAAGGAATGGAAAGCGCTATCCTCTGCGCTGCAAAAGAAATGGGGTCTGACCCGGCTTTTCCCGCGTCCTTTTACGGGCGCGAACTCTATCACGAAGCGCTGGCCAGCGCGCTGGCCTCATCGGGAAAGAGGCGCATAAAATCGGTCAGGCGCGTGATCTGAAAAATTTCCTGGTAGTGTTCACTCATGTTGCACGCCATCAGGGCGCGTTTCGCCTGGCGCGAGCGTTTCAGCAGCCCTACCACCAGGGCAATACCGGTACTGTTAATATAATCAACCTGGCGAAAATTGAGAAGGACCATCGCAGGCTGTTGCTGAATCGCCTCGTCGTAGGCCGCGTTCAGCACCTTCTCCGCCAGAACGTTTATTTCTCCCTGCAAATCGATAATGGCCACAGACGGCTGATGTCGCACATGGGCTTCAAATGAAGTTGTCGCCATGGGTCAATTCTCTCTTTCCTCATTGCTTTTCCTGCACACGTACTTACATTCCTCCTCTATTCTATCCTACTTTTCCAGCGTGACAGGAACGTTACGAAGAACTTACTGTTCACCTCGTCATTACTTTTGATATGATACCTCATGAGCGAAAAAAATCCTATCTCGTAACGTTTAGCGGACAAGCATGGATTATACTTTCTGACAGAAGCATGAGTAAATCATCTGACGGGAGTTCGAGATGGCAGCATTTCTACAGCGCTTGCAAGAGAATAGAAAGAAGAAGCGGGCCAGCAAAAAGCCACAGACCCGAGCGGGACAGGCTGCGGTGGTTTCCGCCGCGCAGAGCGCGGTGCAGCCAATGGATATCGCGCCTAACGACCCGCTTATCGCCTACTTTCTCAGTTCGCCGGTGGCGGTTGAAGTAGATAGATTGCAGCTTGCTTCACCGACATTGAAGGCCTTGAAAGAGGCCGGTGTGAAGCTGACCATTCCGCTGGTGAGTCAGGGTGAACTGGTCGGGCTGATTAATCTGGGTGGGCGCATGAGCGAGCAGGATTATTCCAGCTACGATAAAGGTTTGCTGAACTCGCTGGCTACCCAGGCCGCGCCGGCTCTGCGCGTGGCTCAGATGGTGCTTGAGCAGCAGGCCCAGGCCCGCGAGCGTGAGCGTATTGAGCAGGAACTCAGGATCGCGCGCATCATTCAGCAGACCCTCCTGCCCAAAGAACTGCCCGATCTGCCTGGCTGGCAATTGAGCACCTTTTACCAGCCAGCGCGCGCGGTTGGCGGCGACTTTTACGACTTCATCCCTTTTGAAGATGGTCGGCTGGGCCTGGTAGTGGGCGATGTCACGGATAAAGGCGTTCCCGCTGCCCTGGTGATGGCGACCACGCGCAGCATTCTGCGCTCATCGGCTCAGGAAAATCAGTCGCCCGGCGTGGTGCTGGAGCGCGCCAATGACCTGCTGTTCCCGGATATCCCGCCCAGGATGTTCGTCACCTGCTTTTATGCCATCCTTGATCCCAGGAGCGGCACATTGCAGTATGCCAATGCCGGCCACGATCTGCCCTATCGCTGGCGCGACGGCGAGGTGGCCGAATTGCGCGCGACCGGTATGCCGCTGGGTCTGATGCCGGGTATGCAGTACGAAGAGAAAGAGGCCATCCTGGAGCCGGGCGAGAGCATCCTGCTCTACAGCGATGGTCTGGTGGAAGCGCACAATCCCGCGCGCGACATGTTCGGCTTCCCGCGCCTGATCACTCTGCTGGGTACGCATGAGAGTCAGGAGACCACCATCGATTATCTGCGGCATGAATTGTCCGCCTTCGTCGGGGAAGACTGGGAGCAGGAAGACGACATCACCCTGGTGACGCTGGAGCGTGCCCCCGCGCCGCTCGCCGATCAGCCAACGCTCAACCTGTTAGAAATGCTGCCTACCGCTTTGCTGGGCGGTGAGAGCGATCAGCAGTTGGAGAGCGATCAAGCCGGCTGGCAGGTCGTGCAGAGCTATCTGGTGCCCAGCGCCCCTGGCAATGAGCGCCTGGCCATGTCGTATGTCGCGGAAGCCGTCAAGCCCTTTCACCTGCCAGAGCGCCGCCTGGATCAACTCGGTACAGCGGTGGCTGAGGCGACCATGAACGCCATGGAGCATGGCAACCACTATAACCCGGAACTGCCTGTGACCCTCCAGGTTCGTTCGTCGGATCAGGCCATCGCCGTGCGCATCAGCGACAAAGGCGGCACCAGCCAGTTGCCCACGCCAGAGGAGTATGAAGCGCCGAACATCGAGGCCAAGCTGGCTGAACTCCAATCGCCGCGCGGCTGGGGTCTGTTTCTGATCCAGAACATGGTTGACGAGATGCATGTTCTCAGCAATGAAGAAAACCATACCATCGAGCTTATTCTGCGCCTTGAAGGAGACAACCATGCCCACCAGAACGCTTAAAGCCAGCGTGCGCCACCAGCCCAGCGTCTCTGTCGTTGATCTGCACGGAGAGATTAACATCAATGCTGAGGACACTTTGAATAATGCCTACGCCGAGGCGGAACAACGCGGCCTGGATATCATTTTGCTCAATTTTCACGATGTTCACTATATCAACAGTAGCGGCATCGCCCTGATTGTCAGCCTGCTGGCTCGCGCGCGCAAACAGCACCGCCGCCTGCTGGCCTGCGGTCTGAGCGATCACTACGTTGAAATCTTTCAGGTCACGCGCCTGTCGGACTTTCTGCACATTTTCCCGGATGAAATCAGCGCTTTGACCACCGGGGCCGCCAGCGAATTTCAGGCTCCGGCCAGGTCAAAAGCCGAAAAATAAATCTCTATTGTCTGCTTAAACACGCCTGAACACACGTGGCACAGGACAAAGGCAGGGACTTTATGCCAGAAGCAAAAATCTCTATGTACTATCGGTCGGTCAACGGTATTGCCAGTATTATCGATATTCACGGTGAACTGACCGCTTTCGCGGAAAAACTGCTGATTGATACCTATACCGCCGCCAGCACTCCACAGACACGCGCCATTCTGCTCAATTTCAGCGGATTGGAGTACATGAATAGTAGCGGCATTGGTCTGATCGTCACTTTGCTTATTCGCGTCAATCGTCAGAAGCAGCGCCTGATGGCCTATGGTCTGAGCGAGCACTATCAGCACATTTTTCGGCTCACGCGCCTGACCGATGCCATCCAGGTTTATCAGAGCGAAAACGAGGCCGTGATGGCCCTGCGTACCATTCCGGGCGTTGTTGAGAGCAAAAATCGTTTTCAGGGAAGGAGATAACCCATGAGCAGCACTTCACCTACTCCGGCTGGCGAACAGCAACCGCGTGACGCGGCGAGCTGGGCGCGCCGGGATACCCATACCTTGCGGATCGGCCATACCCCTACAGGTGCGCTGAATCTCAATGTTGAGGGACGCCAGATCACCAGTCCGCTCCAGGGCTTCGGTCAGATGTGGCAGAAGACCTATAGCATCGCCTTGCAGGATGCCAGCGTGACGCCAGCCGCGATTATCGAGACCTGGAAAAAACATTTCGACGAGTTCTGGCCCGCCGATTCGCGCTTCTTCGGTCCCCTGACCGGCATCGCGCCCGGCGAGGTGGCTCTGCTTAACCTCCAGGTCAGCGGTCTGCCACTCTCAACTGGCGTACTGGTGCTCTACGCTGACGACGAGAGCTTTACGCTGATGACGCCGCAGGGACATGTCTTCGCCGGCTGGATTACCTTTAGCTCGTATGTTGAGGATGAGATTACCAGGGTGCAAATCCAGGTCTTGATGCGCGCCAGCGACCCGATTTACGAATTTGGCCTGCGTTTTATGCGCGGCCACAAACAGGAGGACGATTTCTGGCGTCACACTCTGACCCAGGTGGCCAGGTACTTCAAGCAAGAGGCCACGGTGCAGATCCAGACGATTTGCGTTGATAAGAGACTCCAGTGGTCCGAGGCCAAAAATATCTGGCACAATTCGGCGGTGCGCACCACGCTTCACACCATGCGCACGCCCTCGCTCTGGTTTCGCAAACGCGCGAAGTAGCAGAATCGTATTACAACTATGACAAGACACAATCATTATGATGCGCTGATTATCGGGTCCGGCCCCAATGGCCTGGCGGCGGCTATTACCCTGGCTCGCGCCGGCTATGCAGTGCTGGTGTTCGAGGCGAAAGAGACGCCTGGCGGCGGCTGTCGCTCAGCCGAACTGACCCTGCCCGGCTTTACCCATGATGTTTGTTCGGCGATTCATCCAGCCGCGCTGGCCTCTCCGTTCTTCCGCTCGCTGCCTCTGGAGCGCTACGGCCTGGAGTGGATTCAGCCTGATCTTCCGCTGGCTCATCCACTTGAGAACGGCCAGGCGGCCTGGCTGGCGCGCTCGCTGGATGAGACAGGCGAGAGCCTGGGCGTTGATGCCGGAGCGTATAAGCAACTGATGCAGCCGCTGGTGGAGAACTGGGAACTCATCATGGAGTCGTTTCACGGTCCATTGCGTCCCCAGGCCATCATGGCCCATCCCTTCAAGCTGGCCCATTTCGGTCTGCCAGCTCTGCTGGGAGCCAGCGGACTGGTCAACGCGCGTTTTAAAGGACCGGCGGCGCGGGCCATTTTCGCGGGCATCAGCGGACATACCATGCTGCCGCTCAACACGCCGGGAACCGCCGCTGCGGGTCTGCTGCTCGGTCTGCTGGCCCACGCCGTCGGCTGGCCCCTGCCGCGTGGAGGTTCACAGAAGATCACGGACGCGCTCACCGCCTATCTGCGCGACCTGGGGGGAGAAATCGTCACCGGCGTTGAGGTCAAATCGCTTGACTCTCTGCCACCTGCTGATGTAGTGCTCTGCGACATCACCCCGCGTCAACTCCTGCGTATCGCCGGTCCGCGCCTCTCCGGGCTGTACAAACGCCAGTTGCAGCATTACCGCTATGGTACCGGCGTCTTCAAGCTCGACCTCGCCCTCGATGGTCCTATTCCCTGGCGCGCCGACGCCTGCAAGCGCGCGGGCACCGTTCACGTCGGCGGCACCCTGCCGGAAATCGCCAGGTCCGAACGCGCCGTCTGGCGGGGCGAACACCCCGAACGTCCCTTCGTCCTGCTGGCTCAGCAGAGCCTCTTCGACGACACCCGCGCCCCCGCTGGCAAGCATACCGTCTGGGCCTACTGTCATGTACCGAACGGCTCGGACGTGGACATGAGTACACGCATTGAGGCGCAGATTGAGCGCTTTGCTCCCGGTTTCCGCGACCGCATTCTGGCCCGCCACGGCATCAACGCCAGGGGCATGGAGGGTTACAACGCCAACTACATCGGCGGCGACATCAATGGCGGCGTGCAGGATCTTGCGCAAACCTTCACACGTCCCGTCATTTCACCCACGCCTTACTCCACGCCCGACAAAGGCCTCTACATCTGCTCATCGTCCACGCCTCCCGGCGGCGGCGTTCATGGCATGTGCGGCTATTTCGCGGCCCGCGCTGCCCTGCAACACCTGCGAGCCTCCTCTACCCGTGGACACGCTATCAGGCAATCGGTCGAATGATGCTCCGTGAAACACCGCGCGGCAGGGGCAGAGAAATTTAGCCCCTGATGCCCGAAATGTACATGTTGCCGGCGAGTAAATGCTGAAAGGGCAAGAAAAGGGGCTGAGGCAGGGCATCGCGATGGAACCAGCCCACTTCAGACTCTTCTTCGGGCGCTTTTACGCGCGCCTCTCCTGATTGATAGGAGGCGTCGAACCACAGCGTCACATAATGTTTTTGCTCATTCTCAAACACATCGTTCGTCACGCCCAGGAAGACCATATTATCAATTGCTACGCCTGTCTCCTCCTCAGTTTCGCGGCGAGCTGTTTCCTCGGGCGTTTCGCTAAAATCGATATGCCCGCTCGGTGGTCCCCAGGTGCCATCGCCATGCACGTGGGCGCGTCTCTCCAGCAAAAACTCTTCTCCGCGTCTGATCAGCACTGAGACACCGACCTGAGCCGATGCTTGAAATTGCTCTGACATCGTTTTTCCTCCAGTTGTGCTTTACCGCCTCAACACTTTATGCCAATCACAAACGTCCTCAGACCCGTAGCCAGCAATAATCGCAGGGCGCGTTAAAGCCCAGAACCGAAAAAGGGATACGGGGCTGGCGCGCGTAGCGCAGATAACGGTAGACATTGGCGTTTTGAGCATAAAAACGCCTGACACAGCGCCAGGCGCTTTCCCACGAGGCAAATGTCACAAACATTTCCTCTTCGGGAGCCAGCGTCACATAATGAAAGCCACGCGCCGCCAGCCAGGAGCGGTCAAGCGGGCGTGGCCAGATCAGGACAAGGTAGCCGCCCGGACGCGTCACCCGCCTGAGTTCAGCCAGCGCCAGCTCTCCGCCCTGCGGAGAGTCAGCGGTAAAGGCCGAGCAGGCCAGAGCCACGTCAACGCTCTGATCGTCCAGCGGCACATGGGTAAAATCGCCGGCGTACAGGGTTAGCTTCCCTTCCGCCGGCGAGCCCGCCACCTGCGCGCTCAAAAGCCGGCGCAGACCCGGAGACGGCTCAACCGCGTAGAGCCGCGCGGCCCCATGTTCCAGCGCGGCCAGAGAAGCGCGTCCGCAGCCAGCTCCCACATCGAGCACCGTCTTATCGCGCAGCACAGTTTCCAGTTGACGGAAAATCCCCGGATGCAGGTGTTCGCCTGCCACCAGTTCAGCGTACATCTCAGGCGTTTGCCAGTAAGTCAGTTCCCAGAACAGCGCATCCAGTAGCAAATGACAGGCCCGCGCGTTGATGTCCGCCGCGACCGGCTGGGCCAGAGCTGCGGTAAAAACGGCCCTCTCATCCAGCGGCAGACAGGCCAGCGTTCGCCGAATCAGCTCTGCCGGTGCCCGGTAGAGCGCCCAGGCCAGATGCTCAGGCCGGAACTGGATCGTTGTAAGCACCCTCTTCAGATTAAACAGATCAAAAACCAGCAGATCTTCAAGCTCAAAAGGATTGGCAAACGCATGTGCCAGGTGTTCTGGCAAAGCGGCCAGCCGGGGCCGCTCCGTCGCTGGCGCGCTGGTCCAGCCTTGAAGGAGAACATCGCTAACCATCTCGCTCATCTCTCAGTCTCCTGTCAATGGCTCGCTCGCCTCTTTGCGATGAAAGAAGCTTCTGGTGAAACATAATGTAAACGCGTATATACGTGTCACGCGCGTCCCCCCCAAAAGCGATACTCAGGCATTAAAGGCTCCCGCCAGCGGGGCATGTCTGTCTCGAAACCCTCACCTGTGAATGTAGGAAGGCTGCTTGCCCGCTGCGGAACCCCGCAACAGGCAAGCAGCCTTCCTACATTCACAGAAAATCTGCCAAAAGAGCTTTTGCCTCTAAAAGTCAGAGGTGACTGATAATGATGGGTTAGAGATGCTCGACCCGCTCGCGAAGGGGGCCGAAGGCTATAAAGCGCGCGGGAATGCCTCGTAACAATGGTATGCGCAGCACTGTACGCCAGAGGAACGACAGCTTCAGCTCTTTGTCATCGGTAAATGTCCGGTCTATGAGTTGTTTTTGCAGGAAGCGCTGAAAGCCCTGAATGATTCTGGTGGGCAGTTCGCGTCTGCGCTGCACGCGGGCTAGGGCGCTGGTCGGCACCTTGCCCTGCTTGAGGTAATCAGTGAGGATATTGGCGCTCGCCACAGCGTCTTGAATGGCATAGTTGATACCCACTCCGGCCACAGGCGTCATCACATGCGCCGCGTCACCGATCAGGAGCAGACCGGGGCGATACCAGCGCTTGAGTCGACTGGACTCGACGGAAAGCACAGCGACCTGCTTCCATTCTGTGAGAGTTTGCAGGCGTTCAGTAAAAGCCGGCAGAAGCTGGCTGATATCGGCGCGCAATTGTTCCAGGCCCGCCGCCTTGATGGCCTGATAGCCGCCTTTGGGAATGGTGTAGCCGATCTGCCACTCGTCGCCGCGATCCAGGCGCACCAGCAAATGCCTCTGCCCCAGGTCCAGCTTGCCCCCGGATTCGTCGGGATCGCCCTCCAGGCGCGGTAAACGGAACCACAGCACATCCATCGGCGGTGACGACGTAACCGCCTCAAAGCCCGCCAGCTTGCGCATACGCGAAAAGCGTCCATCGGCCCCCACGGTCAGCACCGCGCGCAGTTCATGCCAGCCATCTTGCGCGCGATAGTGAACCCCATGCACATAGCCATCCTCCTCAATCAGCTTCTCCGCCCGCGCGCCCATCAGCAAATGAAACGTCGGATAGCTGCGCGCCGCCTCGGTAACGCACTCCAGAAAATGCACCTGGGGGATCAGCGCAATATAGGGATAGCGCGTCTTCAGACCCGCGAAGCTGATAGCACCCATCAATCCCTGGGGGGTGTAAAGCTCCATCTTGCTGGCCTCGGTATGTTTGAGTCGCAACACCTGCTCGGCCAGTCCAATCTGCGCCAGCACTTCCATAGTCGAGGGGTGGACAGTATCACCCCGAAAATCGCGCGCGAAATCGCCGTGTTCTTCCAGCAAGGTGACCTCAATCCCCTGGCGTGCCAGAAGCAGAGCCAGGATCACCCCGGCTGGTCCTCCGCCCACAATACAGCAGGTTGTCTCCTCGCGTTGCTCAGCGGCGGGCTGCGCCGTTGCCTGAGTCTGTTTTTCTGTGTCTTGCATACAAACCTCTCACTCCTCGGCATCTCTCTGCCGGGTACTCACTCTCTTCTCAGGATAGCGGCTGACTGGTGACTTTGATAAATTCATGCACGCCGCGCCAGCGCAACACCGCCCGAATAAAGGGTGGTAGCGCCGGCCAGGCCATGTGAGCCTCAATAAACTCCGGCTGATGCAGCGCGTATTCCCGCTTATGCCAGAGCAGGCTCCCACCGCCGGCGGACTGGAGATTGCGCAGCCAATCAACTCCCCGGCCATAGGTCAGCACAATGATAAAACCGTCGGCGACCCGCCAGACCATCAGGGGATTTTCATAGGTCTTGCCACTCTTGCGGCCCACATGGCGCAGAAGCCCGAACGGGCCGCGCGAAGAATGGGCCAGGTTGCGCAAAAGCGGATTGACAAAATGCTTCACAAAAGTTCGTAAGCGCCTGTTGTCTTTACTCATGTCCTTTTCCTCTCTGGAACTGCTCAGGAAAGACACTGTTTACCAGCTTCTCTTTTTTCATCTGTGAACAAAGGCTTCCTCTGCCATCACCCGGAGGGCGCCCGTCTTAACTGATCGATCAATTAGTTCATTTGAAAAAAATTTAATGGGCCTGAATGCCTCGCAGGACGGTATCCAGAATTGCCTGTATCAGATCCTCATGCGTATAGCGCAGCACATTTGGATCGCGCATAACCTGGCGGCGCAGGACCAGGCCGACAATGCTTCCGACCATAACCTGAGCTGTGGTAACGGGATCGAGGTCCGCGCGCAGCGTACCGCGAGCAATCTGGGTTTGCAAATACTGTTCAAGGAAGCCAAGAATCCGCTGAAAAAAGCTCAGGACCAGCGGTGCAACCTCGGTGCTTCCGTGCAGCATTTCGGGAAGAACCATGCGGATAATACTGATAAACTGCTCACCCTCTACAATGGTCAGCACGCGTCTGATCAGCAGAGGAAGCAAGATCTCCGGCGGCTGCTCCAGCATCTCCGGGCTAATCTGCGTCATCACCTGGATGGGCGAGCGCTCCTCCAGAGCTGCCTTGAGCAGGTCTTCCTTGCTTTTAAAGTAGTAATAGATCAGTCCGGTCGTAATCCCCGCCTTTTCCGCGATATCGCGGTTGGTTGCCCGCGCAAAGCCCTTCTCCGCGAAGATCTGCATGGCCGCGTCAATAATCTGCTCGCGCCTGTCCTCCACACTCTTTGGCGTGCGTGCCATCGTTCTACTCTACCTTTCCATCTATTTGACTGACCGATTAATTAAATTATAGCCAGGAAGAACAGGGTTGTCAAGGGGTGCGAGAATTACTGCCGCTGGATGTTGATGGAACCTATGTCGGTTTTGATTTTGAGTTTGGGATAGGGACCGCTGCCGACGTTGCCGGAGGCCTTGTTGCGCTGCGGCTGCATCAGCGGTAGATTGCTGGTGACGGTACCCAGGTCGGTTTTGGCCGTGAGTTCAAAAGAGGAGCCAGAGTCCAGCGTAGCGTCAATGGTACCCAGGTCGGTTTCCAGTTCGTACTTGCCGTTCGGATCGAGCGAGCCGGAGAAGGTGATCGAGCCTGCGTCCCCTTTGAGGCGAGATTTGCCTTGCAGCGTGACATCTCTGGCCTGGATAACGCCCGCGTCAGTGTGCAGGGTCATTTGTCCGGCGACATTTTGCACGTTGATGCTGCCAAAAGTTGTGTCCAGTTGCAAATTGGCCTGGGGAGGAACGACCACATCGAAGGTAACGTTGTTTTTGCCGAAGAGACCCCAGCTCCCGATGCGCGCTGTGACCGTATTGGCCGCGTGATCCTGATCGTATGTCACCGGCGTCTCACGGTCCAGGCGCGGACTGAAGAGATAGCCGCGTCTGGTCGTGGTGATGCTGACCTGGCCCTCTTCGCCTGAGCGCAGATTGATCGAGCCGGCCTTGTTTTTGAGCACGATCAGGGGCTGCGCGCCAACCGTAAAGGTACGCGTCTCCGCTGCCTGTGCTTCGCCTGAGAGGCTGATTCTCATCCGCCTGGTGTAGAGTAGCCAGCCGATGAAGGCGAGCGCACCCACGAAAAACAGGCTGCCGACGGCGCCACCCGCACCGCCATGCTGGGATGCCGGCTG
This sequence comes from Ktedonobacteraceae bacterium, assembly GCA_035546055.1. GTDB lineage: Bacteria > Chloroflexota > Ktedonobacteria > Ktedonobacterales > Ktedonobacteraceae > Paraktedonobacter. The sequence goes on along the minus strand of DASZXF010001197.1, from coordinate 870 downwards.
GACAATGCTGCCCACCACGACAATGCCAATGACCCACCAGGCCCAGACGGGCAGGCGTTTGAACAGGTCTTGCAACATTTGTGACAGCGATTGCTGGCCAGTTTGGCCGGGCTGCCCCTGCAAGGGAGGTTGTTGCCCTGGAAAGGGTGGTGGCGTTTGCTGCTGAGAAGTATATTCTCCTCCGGCATAGGGAGGACTCTGGGGACGATAGCCTTGAGCGTAATCTTGATACGCGGCCTCTTCATGCTGAGAAGAAGCACCCGCACCTCCGCCGCTAGCGCCAGGCGGAGGTGTGGGTGAAATGGCCTCAAATTCTCGCGTGACCTTGGGCTGCCAGGCCGGGTCAGCGAATTGCATTTCCTGTTCTTCGTTCACTGAATCTATGTTTATGCGCCAAGCTCAAGCAGAGGAACTTCGAGCACTCTGGCCAGCAGGCGTACATGATACGGCTGCGGGTCCAGGCGCCCGTCTTCCAGGTGCGAGATCGTATCCCGGCGCAGGCCAGTCAGATCCGCCAGTTGACCCAGGCTTAAACCTTTCCGTTGTCGTAGATTGCGCAAATGTGGTAAACCGTGCCGTTTTGAGGATTTTCCCTTGATCGTATTCTTAATCATCTGACTCTCTCCTTTGAGATCGATTGAAGAGCACATCTCCAGCTCCATTGCTGGCCTGACTAGAAACAAACGACAGTTGTCGTTCTGCTGTCCTTCTAATCATAGCAGATCATCACCTTCTCTTCCAGTGGTTTTTCGGACAGGATTCTGCCCTGATGGTGACTGTAAAGACGACTGTGGCCTGACAGTGGACTGATGATGGGGTAAGCAAGAAATAAATCGAGGCGGTAGTTCAACCAAAAAAACAGAGATGAGT
>DASZXF010001196.1:0-2022 GCA_035546055.1 Ktedonobacteraceae bacterium | reverse complement strand
GCGGCCCATCAACAGCGCGCTACACGCCAGCGCCTGACTCAATCCGTCGCGCATATACGCCTCGTCGCGATATTCAGCAAATCTTGAGACATCCGTCCCCGCGAAAACACCGTCTAACGAGACAAGAGTATACTCGATAATGTTGCGCATAAGATGGCATCCTTTCTTTTTTAAACTGATGTACGAGAGGAGTCAATCTCCTTTCACCTCTAAGAAACAGAACTGGCCCTAAACTCATCGTTCATGATCAGCAAATGCAGGAAGAGAACACGTGCCGCGTCGATCCAGTAAAAGGGCGAAAGTGAAATCCGCTGCTGATTTCGTCAGATCAGCCTCACATGTCTGACCGACACAGGTACCGGGTGACGGCGTGCATATGGAGGACGGACGATACCCGGAGCAGCGGCCCGCGCCCGCTGCCGATGGTCCTCAAGCCAAAGATGGCCGTCTTCATGGGGCGCAACATTGACAACGGTTAATTTAATAGTTATACTAAGTCATGTTGATACCGGTTTCAGGGTTTGGAGAGAGGAAACGCGAACACGATGTTTGACAGGGAAGAGATTCGTTGTTTTGAGATGCGGATTATCTGGTGCGTTTCCCTCCAACGGCTGCTGGCCGTGTATCTCGATTGGTCGCCTCGCAATCCACACTACCCATCGCCGGGTGAGTGATCAGGCTGGCCCGGCAGTGACGCGGTGTTGAGATCCACGCGAGATCTATTTGTATGAGGAGGTATCCTATGTCTCGTAGGACTCTCTGGCCAATGCTGTTCACGATTGTTGTACTTGTAGTTCTCCTTTTAAGCGCACTACCCTTACTGCATTCCTCTCAGGCATCTTCCGCAGCTCCGGCAAACCGCAATGGGGTCAGTGTCTGGTTGACCACTGCCAATCTACAAAAGCACCTGGATCGGCAGGGCGATGTGTCTTTTTCTCCTGGTAACGCAGCAGACGCGATTACCATTACGGTAGACCAGGACAGGACATATCAGCAAATGGTCGGTTTTGGCGCGTCTCTGACGGATGGCTCGGCCTGGCTGATCTCTCACAAAATGAACCAGGGTCAGCGCAATGATTTAATGGTAAAGTTATTCGACCCAGTCAGGGGTATCGGCCTGAACTTTTTGCGTCAGCCGATGGGGGCTTCGGACCTGACCCTGGCGGCGAATGGCGAATATTCCTATGATGATATGCCAAAGGGGCAGACAGATCCGAATCTGACTCATTTCTCAATTGCGCACGATGAGGCGTATATCATTCCCTTGCTCAAACAGGCTTTACAGATCAATCCCAATCTCAAAATTATGGCTACGCCCTGGAGTCCTCCGGGCTGGATGAAGTCCACGGATTCAATGGAGGGAGGTACGCTCAATACCAGCGCGTACCAGGCCTACGCGAATTACTTTGTGAAGTATATCCAGGCGTACCAGGCTGACGGTATTCCGATCTACGCGGTGACGGTGCAAAATGAGCCGCTTTACCAGCCGGTTGGCTATCCTGGCATGTCGTTCCCGGCTGACCAGGAGGCTACATTTATTACGCATTACCTGGCGCCGGCCTTTGCCCAGAACCACATTACGACGAAGATTCTCGGCTATGATCATAACTGGGACCAGCCTGCTTATCCCACTTCGCTGTTGAGTGATACGGGCACCAGCGCGGCCCTGGCGGGGACGGCGTGGCACTGCTACGCAGGCGCGCCGGAGGTTCAGACGCCGCTGCACAACGCGTATCCGGGCAAAGAGACCTATGAGACCGAGTGCTCCGGTGGCGAATGGGAAGGGAACAATGGCCTGCCTGGTACCACGAATCTGCTGATTAATGCGACGCGCAACTGGAGTCAATCAGTGGTGCGCTGGGGTCTGGCTCTGGACCCCGCTGGCGAACCAAATCTGGGCACTGGCGCGGCCTGCTCACAGTGTCGCGGTATTGTGACGGTCGATCAGAAGACCGGGAAAGTAACTTACAACGGCGATTATTATGCTCTGGGACAGGCCAGCCGCTTCCTGGCTCCCGGCGC
>DASZXF010001195.1:0-1858 GCA_035546055.1 Ktedonobacteraceae bacterium | reverse complement strand
CGGGATTTAGACGGCGTTAAATTTCGCTTTCTGGCTCTGGTGAAAAGGTGCCAGAGCATTGTTGGCAGCGACGATGACGCCCAGGCGCTCAACCAGGCCGGCGAATTCGGACGCGGGCAGGGTCAGCACGACTTCGCCGGGGGTAAGACTGATGTACGTGCGCGCCCCGATACATCCAAAGCTCATTGAAGCTGCTCCTGTCTTGAGGGCACGAGGAATCACCGCGCAGGTGGGACGCCCGAAAGCTGACTGACCGGATTGCAGCCAGCTCAGATTGCCCAGAGCCTCCGCAACCAGCATGGCCTGCTGGGTATCCAGAATGCAGAGCACAACATCTGCCTGCCCCGGAAACTGATCCAGGCGACCATAGACGATGTTCTGATGCGGCTTCTCAACCACCGGCAGGGCGGCCACTTCGGCGGGCGAGAAGTACTCAACACTGGCCATGGTTTCGACTAAAGATTGAGCGCGTTGCTGATCGCTGGCAGGCATACGAAAGCCCATCGTCAGCATACCGATGGGACATTCCTGGTGGTCGTCCGCGCCTGCATAAAAGACGCCCTGCTCTGCCAGGCGCCAGAAAGTACAGGCGGAAGGCACACGCCGATTCGCCGCTGGCACCCCCTCCGGCACAGTATCTACAAACGCCAGCCCGACCGGCGGCTGCTTGAGTTGCAAGACCTCAACAAAACGCTGCGTCAAATCCTGATACAAAATAGCTCCCCTTTCTTCGCAACATCCAGACAAAAACAGCTTGACAGCCCATTGTATCACACTGCCCGACTTTCCCGGCGCAAAGCCCAACTCTCCTGACAGGCCCGGCTGCTGGCCACCCACTCTCCTCGCTGACGAAAGATGACCATGCCTGTCGATCTCTCCAGGCGGATTGATAGACAGTCCCGCTCAAACCGCTCATACCCGGAAATGTATACAGCCTGAGAGGTCGGACGTTTTACAGGCAGGACAACCACCTTCCTATACACGATATTTTTTTGCCAACCCCTTGATCCAGTTGCTTTGAGCAGGCGAAGGCACAAAGTTGTTTTTGAGAAAACGCTTGCCCATCTGCAGAATAAAGGTCTGCTCGTTGGGAGCTACCCTGCCGCTATTCGAGGCCGAAGCGGTGACAAAGGCGTGCAAACGCTGCACTTTCTCGCGCAGTTCCGCCATCTCAGCCGGCGGGGGTCCATTGCGCGCCTCCGGGCTCTGGGAAAGTTGCCAGCGTTTATATGCCTCAAGATCGTTATTCCAGGCTCCCAGGCCGGCCAGTTCGTCGGCACGCTCATTTTGCGTATGCCCGGCATGACCTCGCACCCACTCAAAGGTGGTCGGCGCGCTGCGTTTACTCACGAGAATCTTGTACAATTCCCAGAGATCCAGGTTGGCTTTGCCCTTGAACAAGCCCTGGGCGGTTTTAATGGTGTATTCGCTATCGCTGTAAATTTTCAAGGGATGATCGCGCGGCGCAATGCTGAGGGTGGCCAGTACGGCGGAGATTTCGGCGCGGTTGTTCGTGGTCTCCGGCGATTTCGCAATATGCCCGAAGGCCTCGATACGCTCCGCCCGGGGCAAGATCTCGCCATCCACGACGGCATCAACTGGCACCAGAATAGTGCTCCAGCCCGCCGGCCCGCCGGGATTCTTGATACACGCCCCATCGGTATATGCCAGCGTGCCCTTCTCACCTAAAACAGTTCGGGCCTTCTCTACGGTAATTTCGCGCAGGGCGGTTAGAATTGATTGCCATTCGAGAGAGTCATCGACCATATCAGTTTTATTACGTCCTTTCAGCAAGGCTTCCCGCTTCCACATATCTACAGTATCTTAAAATGATGACAAATATGCCTCTCGGTCATCC
>DASZXF010001194.1:0-4028 GCA_035546055.1 Ktedonobacteraceae bacterium | reverse complement strand
CAGCAGCGCTTCTGCCGCTTATGGCGTCTTCGATCAGGTGCAGATCGACATGCAGCCTGTGCCGTCCGCGCCTGCCGGAAAGGTCTATTATGCCTGGCTGACCCAGCAGGATAGCGAAGCGCCGAGCCTGCCCCATTGGGTCCTTCAGGTCAAGAACGGCGCCATTCACGGCGTTTATACCAGTTCTGCGCCAGGGACAAACCTTTTGAGTAAGAGCGACCGTCTGCTGATTACCACAGAGGACGCCACCAGCTCGCCTGTCGTGCCCTACGCCTCGTTGAGCGGGCATCTCTATTACGCGCAGATTGATGAGCACGCCACAACCACGCCGTCATTCGAGATTAAGACCTGCCCGACGGGCAACCTCGATAGCAGCAATAATCCCTGCCTTTGACGGGTCGTCATCGGCGACCGACCTGATGTTTCTGGCAGTTCTGGGACGCTCGCCCGGTTCCGGGTGCAGGACCGGGTACGTCTCAATCTGCTTCAAACATTCCTCGATTGCCCGCACAAGCTGAGGGTCACGCTTATTGACATAATCCTGCGGTGTGATTTCAACTTCAATGTCGGGATCGGTGCCGTAATTTTCCAGCTTCCAGCCGACATCCTTGAACCAGTTGGCCGAGCCAGGCTGCGTCGTGCTGGTGCCATCGACCAGGTGGCGGTGATGGCGGTAGCCAACCACGCCGCCCCAGGTGCGGGTTCCGATCAATGGTCCCAGGCCCATCAGTTTGAAGCTATGGCTGAATTTGTCGCCATCGGAGCCGGCATGTTCGTTCGTCAGGGCTACCATCGGACCAACTGGCGATTCCGAGGGATAGGGCTGAGGATGCTGCCAGCGCGAAAAGCGGTAGGCCAGTCTGTGGCGAGCCAGCTTCTCCAGCAGCAGACCGGAGATATTGCCGCCGCCGTTCCAGCGCACATCGACCACCAGACCTTGCGCCTCGAACTCCGCCAGGTAGCCGCGATGGAACTCGGCATAGCCATGTGGGCCCATGTCGGGGATGTGGATATAGCCCAGGCGACCTCCTGAAAGCTCATGGACCAGGGCGCGGTTCGTCTCTACCCACTCGCGATAGCGTGCGCGGCGTTCCTGCGAGGGCCAGAGCGTCTTGACCGTAATCGTGCGTATGTCTTTGCTTTCCGCCTCTTCAATCGTCAGTTGAACTTCCTGGTTGGCCTGATTCACCAGCAACGCCTGTGGAGGCAAAAACTCATGCAGACGTTGTCCATTGATCGCCAGTACCGCGTCTCCAACCTGGACATTCAGGCCGGGCGAGCGTAGCGGCGAAGTCGCCTGTGGATCGGAGACATCGCCTTTCACGATATGCGCCAGGCGGTAGCGGCTGGTTTGCCGGTCGTACTGCCAATCCACCGCCAGCGTGCCCTGAGTATAGTAGGGGGGCTGGCGATAATCGCCTGAGTGTTCGTAGGCGTGGGAAGTGCCCAGTTCTCCCTGCAGCTCCCAGAAGAGATCCGAAAGCTCCGCCCGCGAGCCAACGCGTTCCACCAGCGGGGCATATTGCGCGTAAATCGCCGGCCAGTCCACCCCCGACATATCGGCGGTCCAGAAGTATTCGCGCTGGAGCCGCCAGGCTTCGGCGAACATCTGGCGCCATTCCGCCGCCGGCTGGACCGAAACCTTCACCCGCTCCAGGTCGATCCAGCCGCTCTCCCGGCTGGCACGCTCGCTGTTGTCCTTGGGCTTCTCACTGGCCTTGAGCACACGCAGGCGTTGGGATTTATTGTAAATCAGTGTCTTTGCATCTCTTGATATACTGAACCTGCTGACGCCCTCAATGCTCCATTCAACCTTGAAGGTATCAAAGTCATAGCACTCAATTTTACCGCGTGGTTGACTGGGGGTCTGCTGGGCGCTCTCCGGGGCGTAGCTCAGGAACAGCACTTTCCCCTTCAGGCCGGCAAGGCGACCATAGATGCCTTCCGGGACTGGAAAAGGCACGACGCGTTCGCTGATGCCCTCCAGGTCGATGAGCAACTCATCATCTTTGGCCGCGTCGGAGCTACCCTCATCCTGTCTGGTTTCCTCGGAGGTGTTTTCATCTGACGAAGCGGCCTGCGCGCCATTGTTCTCATTCGCGGACTTTTTCGGCGTCTCATCCTTTTCCGTGCCCGTTTTCGGCTCAGGAATAAAGGGAGAGCGCAGATCGCGCCGCAGCATAATCGCGTATGGTTTCTCGCCGCGCGAGAAATGGAGATCGAACTGCAGCGTATCGAAGGTCGGGTTAAACAGGCGCTTGCCAATAAAGTAGAGATATTTGCCATCGGGATCGAAGGCCGGAGCCTCGTCCTCCAGCACCGGCTCAGTGGCGAAAAACGTCTCGCCGCTTTCCAGGCGACAGAGTTTGATGGCCGAGCGATGTTCGCCCATAGCGAAGCCATAGGCCAGCCATTTGCCATCGGGCGACCAGGAGAAGCCGCGTATAGACGCATAGAGGCTGCGATCAAGCGTTTGTGAACTGCCTGTTTCCAGGTCCACCACCAGTAATTCATGGCGATGATTGCTCAGGGCGATTTTATCCTCCGTGGGCGACACCGCCAGCGTCTCGACCAGGCCCAGGTCCAGTTCGGGATAGGTGCGCGGATCTTCCGAGCCATCGCCCGGAAAGACGATCAGCCCCTCCTGTCCATCGGCATCATGAACGGCGAGCAGGCGTTTGCCATCATTGAGCCAGGTCAGGTGACGATAGCGCACACCGTCAGCTTCGCCATGCTGGAGAACCGGACCTTCCCAGTTCGTCATCGAGAAGGCTTTGCCGCGTGTCGTAATGGCCACCGCGTAGCCCTGTGGATGGACGGCGTAGGTATCCAGGTGGCGAGAAGCGCTGGTAAACTTGCGGCTGCGCTGGGTTCTCGTACTGGGCAGCGAGACCTCCACGCGTCGGTTCTGATCGTTAGCGGGATCGAACAGGTAGAGATCGCCGCCCGCGTGGTAGACAATGCGCGAGCCATCGCTATTGAGATTGCGCACATAGAAATCCTCGTGCCCGGTATGGCGGCGCACATCCTCGCCTGTCGGTGTACAGGAATAAATGTTGCCAATGCCCTCATGGTCCGAGATAAAGTAAATGCGCTCGCCGATCCAGCAGGGCGCGGCCAGGTTGCCTTCCAGGTGAACCAGCTGGCGAAACTCGCCTGAGCCGTTCATATCGCACCAGAGCCGGCCAGTTCTACCGCCGCGATAGCGCTTCCAGCGCGCCGGTTCGCCAATATTCCGCCCGATTACCACGCCGCCCTGGGGGCCGAAAGCAATAGCATTGGCCATGCCATAGGGTTGAGGAACGGGTAAGCCACCGCGAGGAGAAAGGATAGAGAGAGTCCAGCCATCGTAATCGAAATGCTCAACGCTGCTGGCAAAGAGAATGTTTTCTCCGCCAGGAGTCCAGCCCGCGACATGGCAGGGGCTGGCCTGGAAAGTCAGGCGCTGCGCCTCGTCGCCCAGCTCAGGCATCAGGTAAACCTCTTCAGTGCCTTCCGCCTTGCCCACAAAGGCCAGTTGTTTGCCATCAGGCGAGAACCAGGGAGTCTTTACCTCGGCCACTCCGGCGGTTAAGCGTTCAGCGCGTCCCCCACTACTATTGATCAGCCAGAGGTCATCCTCAGCTACAAAGACAATCGAATCCTGGTGAATAGTGGGGAAACGCACATAACCCTGAAATGGCATCCTTCTTTCTCCCTTTCTGCTTGCAGGTGTGGCCGTGATCGGTTGATAGGAAAAACGTCCCTGTCTTCCTCCTCTACGAATACTTGTGATAAATTATATCACAACAATTATATATAGTGTGGATGGCTCTCTGGCAAAGCCTCTGCGTCTTGCAAAGATCAGCGTTCAGGACCGTTTTGAATATAGAAACTCCCCAATGACTTTTTGAACGAGAAGCAAAAAAAGAAAGAAGTCCTCGGTAATCATTTGCAAACGTTGCTTCTTATAGCTATACCTCTTGTCAGAATGAGACAGTAATGGTACCCTCTCCTTGCAATTGTGAAACTTCCAAAGATATTGCTTG
>DASZXF010001193.1:0-8816 GCA_035546055.1 Ktedonobacteraceae bacterium | reverse complement strand
CCTGCTGAGCAAAATCCTGATCGCTGACGGTCAGTACGTGATTCTTCTCTTCCATTGATCTGTACTCATTCCTTTCCTGAAAAAGCACTCACAAAACTCTAGCTAAGATGCTTTATCTCGGCTACAATAGGAGCATACTTCCTGGAGTACAACTTCCAATCAACAATATTTCATCGGCATCAACACATCTGGCTTTTATATCAATCCCAGTTTGTTGGCCTTGAAATCAGTATAGATATTCAAGTTAACTTTAAGTCAAGCGGTGAAAGCACGATTTTCATGGAAACATTGACCATCAGTGAGGTGGCGCGGCGGGCTGGCGTGCGCGCCTCGGCTATTCGTTATTACGAAAGCATCAAGCTCCTGCCGCCGCCTCAGCGCGTCAGCGGACGCCGGCGCTACAGCGAGGACATTTTGCGCAAACTCTCGTTTATTCAGGTGGCTCAGGCAGCGGGGTTGACGATTGCTGAGATTCAGACGCTTCTCAACGAGATGGACAGCAATGCGCCAATCTCTGAACGCTGGCAAACACTGGCTCAGCAAAAGCTGGTCGAGGTGGAAGCCTTGATGCGCAAAGTACAGAGCATGAAGATGATTCTGGTGAATGGCCTGAATTGCCATTGCGACAACCTGGAAGAATGTATGGATTGTATCGTCCAGATATCGTCCCGGTGACCTCAAACGAAGCGATATACTATGGCAACAGGCCGCTCCAGATCTGAATAAAGCTATCTACATCAACCGCAACGGTCAGGTGTTTTTGCCCGAAGGCATCGTCCAGAGATGCTCGTCACGCCAGAGGCGGGCGGAGTCCCAGGTGCCACCCATGTCGTGGCTGAGGACCGAGATATGCAGTTGCGCGAGACTGACCCTGGCCTGCTGCAAACTCTGCCGCATACTGGTGAGCGCCAGGGTACGCGTGTTATTGGTGCGGCTCAAATGGGCCAGCCAGAGCCAGCGCACGGCGTCAGTGCGCCAGGTTTTCAAGACGGCGCTGGCTGCCTGGGCGTTGGAAAGATGGCCGGTCGGGCTGAGAATGCGCTCTTTGAGATAATAGGGATATGGACCTCTGATGAGGCGTTCGCGGTCGTGGTTGGATTCGAGGATAAGCAGATCCGCCTGCGCGATGGCTTCGAGCATGACGGGCGTGACCTCGCCGCTGTCGGTGACAAGACAAACCCGGCAACCGCCGGCGCTCAAGATATACCCGCAGGGCGCGGCGGCATCATGCGATACAGGGAATGAATGCACCTGAACATCGCCGATGACGCAGCTCGTTCCCGCCGGCAAGGCTCGCCAGAGCGTGGAGTCCTCCCAGGACTTCCCGGCCACGACCTCACCCGCATTTTCAACCGTTCCTTGCGACGGAACGGTGGCGGCTTCCGACTGACTCCCAGTCTCTGACACCTGCGAACGTTCTCCCTCGAACACGTCAGCCTGGAGATCCAGATTTATCAGAGCCCCGGATTCGGAACGCAGTTCACCGGCGGAAAAAATACGGCGGATCTCGCTCAGGGTGCGCGGATCGGCGTAGACTGGTATCCGGTGGCGCTTGAGCAGGAAGGGCAGGCCCAGGATATGATCGCTGTGCTCATGCGTAATCAGGACGCCGCTCAGAAGATGCGGCGCGCACTCCGCCAGGCGCAGCCGCTCGCTGAGAAGACGCGCGGGAAAGCCCGCATCGACCAGCAGGCGGGTTCGACCATTCGGGCCTGCTTCAATTACATACGCGTTGCCGCTGCTGCCGCTCCCAAGTGAAGTTACTCGCATTGTTCCTTTGCCTGCTTTTCCTGTTTCCTGCTAATGCGGCGGGGCGCTTTGTCCCCGCGCGCTGGCATCCGACCAGCCGCGCCCCGTTGCCAGAGCGCAGCGAATCTCCATCTGTACCTGTGTATCCATTTCGCCGGCCAGCGCCTCCTGGAGCTCCTGCCGGGCCTGCTCACCTCCCAGTTGACCAAGCGCCCAGGCGGCATGGCCGCGCACCAGCGCCTCTTCGTGGTGCAACGCCTCGCAGAGAGCCGGTACGGCGGCGCGGTCGCCGCTATTGCCCAGCGCGACACAGACGTTGCGCAAAAGGCCACGCCGTTTGGTGCGTTTGATCGGACTGCCGCGAAAGCGCACACGAAACTCCTCTTCAGTCAGCTTGAGCAGCGGAATCAGTTCGGGACTGCTGCCAACGGCGGGACGCGGACGAAAGGTCTGATGTGGCTGAAAGAAGATCGGACGCGTGCCTGGGCGCTGATCCGCACGCAGCCCCAGACGGCGTTCGGCCACCAGATTAACGGGGCAAACCTGCTGGCAAATATCGCAGCCAAAGATCAGATTGCCCATCAAGGGCCGCAATTCCAGCGGTATGCTCTCGCGCAACTCAATAGTCAGATAGGAGATGCAGCGCCGATTGTCCAGCACATAGGGCGCGGGCAGGGCACCGGTTGGACAGGCGTGCAAACATATCTCGCACTGACCACAATTGGCTTTGAGCGGCTGATCAATCTCCTCCGGTTCCAGCGGGAGATTAGTGACAATCTCCGCCAGAAAAACCCACGAGCCCCAGCCATGCGTGAGGATATTCGTATTCTTGCCATACCAGCCCAGACCCGCGCGCCGCGCCACCGCGCGATCCACCATGCGCCCGGTGTCCACAAAGAGCCGCGTCTCCAGTTCCGGCACCTCATGGCGCGCGTACTCCTGCAACCAGGCCGCGAACTGCCGCAACTTCGGCTTGATCAGATCGTGATAGTCATCCCCCCAGGCGTAGCGCGAAATCCGCCCGCGCGGTCCGCCCGCCTCATCCTCACTCGGCTGCTCGCTCAGATAGCAGGTCGCCAGGGCAATGATTGAGCGAGCCGAAGGCAGAAGCGCATCCGGGTGGCACGACACATCCGCGCGTTCGGCGGTAAACCAGGGTAGACCATCCATCAAACCCTCGGCGACGCGCGCTTTAATGACTCGTTCCGCCTCTGGAAAAGCCTCCGCGCCGGTAATGCGCACGCCGTCAAAGCCCAGTTCGTGCGCGTATTCTCTGATTGCTGCTGTACTTACCATAGCGCCATCAATTCGTCACATCGCGACTCTCGTTCAGCCACCACGTCAGACCGATAAAGACCACCAGATAGACCGCCAGAATGATCAAGGCCTGGAGATTGGACTGAGACGAGCCAGCCGCGCCAAACAGGTATTGGGCCTGGTTCAATTGCAGCGCGCGGGCGTTATTGCCCATCAGGTAATTCGGTAGCGCACTCATAAAGGCGCCAAAGAGTCCCAGGCTGAAGTGACCGGCCACGGTCAGAATATTAGAAATGATCGGTTCGGCAAAAAACCACGTCAGCGCGCCCGCAATACCGGCCACTGTCGAACGGCCCAGAAAGGCGAAGAAAATCGCCACCACCGCATACATGAACCAGTTCAACATAGTTGCCAGTAGATACAGAATTGCGTGACCCACCCACTCGGCAGTGATAAAGGACAGATTTTGATGCACACCGCTGGCGAGGTTAAAGAGCTGTCCCAGAATGACGCCGCCCAGGGCCATTGCCAGCACGCCCAGCACGATACAGACCAGGGCCGCGCCATACTTGGCCAGCAAAAAGTGTCCCCGCCAGGGTCCGCGCGTAAACATCAGGCGCACCGTACCCACACTTAATTCGCCTCCGGCCATCGAACCAACCAGGATAATGACCAGGATCAGCGCAGGATTCAGTTCTCCCTGCGTGGTCGCCAGTTCCAGCGAACCCGGCAGGCGCAACGGCTCCGACAGCGCCGAAATGGCCGCCTGCTTAATACTGCCCGCCGCGATGGAAGAAAGCGAGGAACAACCGGGCGCGGACGAGCTTTCGCTGTTCGTCTGGCAGGCCGGCGCAAACTGACTGGCCGGCGCGTTCTGCATCACCGCCAGTTCAATGCCGACCGCCAGGGGCACCAGGAGAGCCAGCACCATCATCAGCACGCCCAGCACTTTCGACATCAAACGCCGGCGAATTTTGTACAGTTCCATGCCGATCAAGCGCAGAAGAACGCTGGTAAAATCCATACGCCCCAGGATGACTGTGCCAACGCGCGTGGTGAGAGGCGTGGCGTTCTCCCAAACCTCCTGCGTGTCCTGCTTCTCCGCGTCGATCTCTGATGACATACTCACGACTAGCCTCCCTTTCGCTGACTGGCCAGGTCAGCGGTATCATCCGTGGTCTGCTCATCGCGCGCCTCTGGCTCCAGCGCCTCGCCGCCACCGGCCAGACCCGCCATACCCAGGCGTTCAGTCGTACCAACGGCGGGCGTGGTCAGTTGCAGATAGATTTCCTCCAGACTCCCCTCGTATGGATGCAGTTCGGCGGCAAACAGCTCGTTCTGGCTCAGCAGACGATTGATATCCGCCGTGTTACTTCCGGGAGCATCCACACGCAGGGTGTCCAGACCGGCCACGCGATCCTTCTCAATGGACACGCGCTCAATCCAGCTTGCCCCCTGCTCCCTGGCCTGCTCAAGCACCTCCCTGGCACGCTCCAGTTCGCTCGCCTGGCGAAAACGCACCAGCACCTGCTCCTGACCGCGCAACAAATCTTGCACATTGCCCTGCTTGATCAGATTGCCCTTCTGCAAAATCGCCACGCGATTGCACACCTGCTGCACCTCGTTGAGCAGATGGCTGGAAATAAAAATCGTCTTGCCCAGGGCGGCCAGGCGGCGGATCAACTGGCGAATCTCGTACATGCCCGCCGGGTCCAGACCATTCGTCGGCTCATCCAGTAAAACCAGCTCGGGGTCCGCCAGCAGGGCGGAAGCAATGCCCAGGCGCTGCTTCATACCCAGCGAATACTTGCGATACGCCATACGAGCCTGGGCCTTCAGTTCCACCAGATCCAGCACCTCTTCAAGCCGGCGCTGGTTGGCCCTCCCTGAAACCATCCCGGAAGCGGCAGCCACCACGCGCAGATTGTCCATCCCGGAGAGATAGGGGTAGAAGACAGGCATCTCTACAATGGCACCGACGTGGCGCAAAATCTGCGGCATCTGGTAAGCCGTATCCATGCCAAAGATCACCGCTCGTCCCGCGGTCGGGCGAATCAGACCCAGCAGCATACGAATCGTGGTGCTCTTACCCGCTCCATTGGGGCCAAGAAAGCCAAAAACGTCTCCGCGCATCACCTGCAAATGGAGATCGTTGACCGCGACAAGCTTCCCATAGGCCTTGGTTAAACGATTTGTATTGATGATAACCTCGGATTGCAGCGAAGCTCGAATATATTCTTTCAATGCGACGACCTTTCAGCGCGCGTGCTCGCGTTTGTTTGCCAGACTCATCCCCGGTCCACCCGCTTCCTCAGTCCCCTCGGTCCTCTGATCTCTGCTCATCCTCCACGATGAAACATCCCCGCTTGTGTTTTCACCCGCTGGCAACACCTTTCGATTTCCAATTATCGCATGAGAAGCCAGCGCTGACAAGTTACTCTCATCCACGCCTGAAAAACGCATTATGTCGCTTTATAACACATATGCCGGCATGGCTATAATGAATGATGAAAGGATATGCGCTACGCAGCCACCAGAAGAAAAAGAAGAGGAGCCGACCAATGATGGACAGACCGCCGACGCCCTATCCAGGCGCGCAGGGACCCAGGCCATATGACCAGACACAGCAATCCGAAATGATCTATGAGTACCCGGAACAGCTCGCCGCGCAGCCCGGGGTACAGCCCGAAGACGAAGACCCCTATGGTTATCCGCACCCGGCAGGCTTTCCCCAGCCGGACTATTCGCCAACACAGCAGCTATATACATCCGGTTACGCCGGGAACTCCCCAACCATGCAGCCACAGCAGTACGCGCAGACGCGTAGACCATTGCTGGCCCTCCTCAGAAAAGGGGGAAACGCCCTGTGGATCGCTCTGACCTCGCTGGTGCTGCTTCTGCTGCTTGTAGGCAGCGGCCTCTATTACTATTTTTTAGTGCGCTCCACGCCAGAAAAAACCCTGCGCACCTATTGCACTGCGATCAAAAACCAGGATGGACAAACGCTCTACAACACCTATACCAGGGCAGCGCAGTCCCAGACAGATGAAGCGCATCTGCAACAAGGTCTGCGCCTGATTGAATTTCTTTCGGGAGGCGTCGAAGATTGCAGTATCGACAGCGGCAGTATTCACGAAAATGATCCCCAGGCCACGGCGCGGGTAACATTCACGCTCTACAACGGGCGCATAACAGGCACGATTCTGCATCTCTTCGACGAAGATGGCCAGTGGAAAATAGAAAATAATACCATCCTTCCCTAGTGCCTTTTCACTTGACCTTTTCAGTAAACATGTGTATCCTTGCTCGCATGGCAGGCGGCGCTGGTCAACCGTTTTTCCGATCAGCTTCAGGATATTGCAATGAATAACGTATAGACACAGAAGATAATGCGCGCTTCCTTTTCCGCGCGCAAATGATAGAATGTCCAGAGAAAATTTACGCATGCACATGCAATAAACATATTGATGATCCGCGAAGGAGAGAACCATGGAAGCCGCATTAAATGGCCCGCTGGGGCGAACTGCTCTTGGGCAGGGGACGCTCAAAATCGGACGGGCGCCTGATAATACCCTGGTCATCAACGACCCTCAATCCTCTTCACACCACGCAGAGGTCGGACCTGACTTCGCTGGCAACGGTTATCAGGTCATCGATCTGAACAGCACCAACGGCACATTTGTCAACGAACAGCGGCTAACCGCTCATATGCCACGCACGCTCAACAATGGAGATGTCATTCGCATTGGCTCGTTGCGTTTTACCTACGAGGCCAGTACGCCCGCTGGCGCTGGCGCTGGTCTCAACGACGCGCAAACAGTAGCCGATGCCAGAGCGGGAGCGCAGCCGACGGTTTACCAGCCAGTTTCGGCTTTCAACAACTATAGCGCTCCGGCTCAACCGTCCGCCTTCACACCGCCGCAAGCGCCCCAGCCTGATCCGAACTATCCACAGGCTGGCAGCTTCAGCCAGCCAGGCTATCTACCGGGTGGCTTCACTCAGTCTGTGCCCCCGCCCAAAAAGAGTCGCGCAGGTCTATGGATTGGCCTTATTCTCGTCCTGATTGTCCTTATCGCCGGCGGTGTCGGCGGGTTCGTTTACCTCCAGAACCGTTCAACGCCAGAAAAAACCCTGCAAGCGTTCTGCACCGCGCTCCAGAACAACGACGCCCAGGGCTATTACAACACACTTTCCAGCCAGAATCAGGCTAACACCGATCTCAAGCAGGTTTCTACCGGCTTCCAACTCCTCAAGCTGCTCACCGGTGGCTTTACCAGTTGCACATATAGCAATGTGGTAGCGAATGGCTCCAATGCCACCGCCCAGCTCATCGTCACCTCAACGCGCGGGAAAACCATCAGCGAACCGGTCAGCCTGGTCGAAGAAAATGGACAATGGAAAATGAGTGCAGGCAAAGACCTGCCCGGTATCTCACATTCCTGAAAAAATGAGAGCCACATGTGCCGAGTCATAACCTGGCACATGTGGCTCTTCCAGCATGC
The DNA here is from genome assembly GCA_035546055.1 of Ktedonobacteraceae bacterium. Lineage (GTDB taxonomy): Bacteria > Chloroflexota > Ktedonobacteria > Ktedonobacterales > Ktedonobacteraceae > Paraktedonobacter. Next base: position 1,308 of record DASZXF010001193.1, on the reverse strand, counting down.
TCGGACTATCCAGCCCTTTTCAGAGATCTTACATGCGCATGGGGATTTTGACGCCGCGTTCTTCAGCGCACGCAATGGCTTCGTCGTAACCGGCATCGACATGGCGCATGACGCCGGTGCCGGGATCGTTGGTCAGGACTCTGGAGAGGCGCTCGGCGGCGGCGGCAGTGCCATCAGCGACGATGACCTGGCCGGCGTGCAGCGAGTAGCCAATGCCGACGCCTCCGCCGTGGTGAACGGAGACCCAGGTCGCGCCGGACGCGGTGTTGAGCAGCGCATTGAGAATGGGCCAGTCGGCAATAGCATCGCTGCCGTCCTTCATGGCCTCGGTTTCGCGGTAGGGCGAGGCGACGGAACCGCTGTCCAGGTGGTCGCGTCCAATGACTATAGGCGCTTTGACGATGCCCTTTGCCACCAGTTCATTAAATTTCAGACCGGCCTTATCGCGCTCGCCATAGCCCAGCCAGCAGATACGCGCGGGCAAACCCTGGAAATGAATCTTTTGCTGTGCCAGCTTGATCCAGCGCTGCAGCGATGCATTTTCCGGGAAAAGCTCCAGCATGGCTTCGTCGGTGCGATAGATATCCTCGGGATCGCCGGAAAGGGCAGCCCAGCGGAACGGTCCCTTGCCCTGACAGAAAAGCGGGCGAATATACGCGGGCACAAAGCCGGGGAAGTCCAGCGCGTGCGTTTCACCGGCCTCAAGCGCCTGGCCGCGCAGATTATTTCCGTAGTCAAAGACCACCGCGCCGCGCTTCTGCATCTCCAGCATAGCCCGGACATGCGCGACCATCGACTCCCGCGAGCGCTGGATATACGTCTGGGGATCGCGCTGGCGCAGTTCACTGGCCTCCTGCAAGCCCATACCAGCGGGAATATAGCCGTTCAGCGCATCGTGGGCCGAGGTCTGGTCAGTCACCATGTCGGGAATGATACCCCGGCGCACCAGTTCAGGATAGATCTCAGCGGCGTTGCCGATCAGACCGATGGAAAGCGGCTGCCCCTGCTCGCAGGCCTCGCGCACCTGGTCCAGCGCCTCATCAAGCGTGCTGGCCATCTCATCACAATAGCCGGTATCCAGGCGGCGCTGAATACGCTGCTGATCGGCCTCTACAGCCAGGCACACGCCCTCGTTCATCGTCACGGCCAGCGGTTGCGCACCACCCATACCACCCAGGCCAGCGGTCAGGATAAATTTGCCCTTGAGCGTACCCCCATAATGCTTGCGCGCCGCCTCGGCGAACGTTTCATAGGTTCCCTGAACAATGCCCTGTGAGCCGATGTAGATCCAGGAACCAGCGGTCATCT
>DASZXF010001192.1:0-2054 GCA_035546055.1 Ktedonobacteraceae bacterium | reverse complement strand
ACCTCATCCTTTCCCTTGGGTGGGGAGGGGAAACGTGCCTTGCGGTGCTGGAAAAAGGGGGGAGGACTGACAATCCTCCTCATGCACAACAAAAGAGGGACCGGAGGCTGGCTCCGGTCCCTGTGATAGTCTTTGCGCGGTGGAAAGGATAGTTAGTTAGAGCGTCTGCTCAGGATTCTCGGCGGAGTCCTCTGTCTCCAGAGGAACATTGGTGGCTTTTGGCTGGCTGGCACGCTCGGAGCGCACGACTTCAATGGTGCATTGCGCCAGCAGAGCGCCCATGGCGCCAATAGCGGCCAGGGTTGGCGCCAGCACGACGCCGACGAAGCCGAGGGCCAGAGGAATCTCCAGCACCACATGGCCGTCCTGTTTGATGCGAATGCGGCGCACGTTGCCTTCGCGAATCAGTTCTTTGACTTTACCGAGCAGTTGCTCGCCAACCAGTTGCAATTCTTCGACAATATCCGTGGTTTTCGGGGTATTGGGGTCCGTCTGTGTCATTATCCTATCTCCTCATATATCTCGCTGTGCCTTGTTCGCGGCTATTATCAGGTCATGAATGAGCAGGCAAAAGTGCTTCACAAGATCCTGTGAGTGTGTTATGCTCTGCCTGTATGTGCGTCGGTGATCACTTCGACTTCAATTATTATACGTAAGATGCACCGTCTAAGTTGGAAGAAGCAGGCGATTTATGACATATTTTCTGGCCAAAACAGATCCCGCAACCTACTCGCTCGCTGATTTAGAGCGAGATCAAAGCACGACCTGGGATGGAGTGCGCAATGCCCAGGCTGTACGCGCTATTCAAAACATGCGCCCGGGCGATGAGGTACTGATTTATCACAGCGGAGGGGTATCCGCGCTGGTGGGGCTGGCGCGCGTGACCTCGCAGCCGCGCCCGGACCCGCATGATAGCAAAAGTCAGGTGGTCGATCTGACCTTTGTGCGCCGCCTGGTCCGCCCGGTGACGCTGCGCGAAATCAAAGAAAGTCATCTCTTCGACGACTGGGCGCTGATTCGTCAGAGCCGCCTTTCGACCATGAGCGCCCCTGATGAGCTGGTGACATGGCTCAAAGAACTGGGCGCGCTCTAACGCGCCGTCCGCAACGCGCCTCGTCTGGCGCATACCGCGCAACCCGCTGCTCCGGGAGTTCTTTTTATATCAGGCGGAAGGGGAAACGATAGGGGACCATACCCGGCGCAGCGGCTGAGCAGCAATACAGGCTAAACTGTAGAATACAGGTTGATGGCGGCGAACGCACAAACGCTCGCCGATGCTCCGGTCAAAATCCCTCTCTCCGACAACAGGGAGCTGGCCGGCAGGCGATGGCTCTTCACGCTCGCCGCGCCTACTGGATCAGGGTTCCGAGCAAACCACCGGTCATCTTCGCCAGCATGTCCAGTCCATCAAGACCAGAGAAGCTGCCCAGGGCGTTGTTTTTTCCCAGGGCAGCGCTTGAGGATTTGTCTTTCCCATCAAACAGACCAGACAGGCTGGGAAGACTGCTGGTGCTTCCGCTTCCTCCGCAGATCAGGTCCAGTTCGCTCTCGCTCAGTTCGCGGCTCGTCTCCAGACTTCCAGCCTCTTTACCCCATAGACTCTTCTTGCGAATCATTTGATTGCATTCCTTTCCTTCGTACAAAGTAACACATCTGCTTATAACGGATACTGCACATATACAACTCTGCTGATAGAAGTGCTTGCGCATCTTCTTTTAGTATATACCACTCAATAAATGGCATATACCTATATTGCATTCTATCCTTTTCCCCAATCTGATCCCGTTAGGGACACCACTACCAGGGTCTGGCAGGCTGTCTGAGTCCCCGCACGCCGGAGACTACCCGAGGTGGCTCCAGATGCCGGAGAGTTCGTCGTGTAGACGACGCGGCTTCCAGGCGACCAGGCGGCGGGCGTGCTTGCATAGCCAGGTACGGGCGAACACCTCGCCGCCTGATTCAAGCAGGACCATTTCGCTGCCCTGAATGCGGTAGATATCGACCGTTCCTTCTTCATCTTGATTGGCTTCGACCAGCAGCAGACCCGCCAGTTG
>DASZXF010001191.1:0-4158 GCA_035546055.1 Ktedonobacteraceae bacterium | reverse complement strand
CAATGATCCGATGGTGCTCAACAACAACAACCCCGATCTCAACAAGACCAATGCCTACCGGGCCGGGGTCGATCAGCCGCGCGCCCTCACGAACGATCAGGCCAGCGGCAAAGCATATTGCCAGCAATGGAGCAAAACCGGCGCGGCCAGAATCGTGCTGGACGCGCCGCTGATGGCCAGGGCGACCACGCCCGATCCCGCGACCGGCAACTCGCTCTTTACTTTCCTGGCTCAGCGCTTTGTCAATAGTTATATGGAACTGAACTGCAAAAAACTGACCGGCCAGGATAGTCCCATCGCGACTGCCCAGGACGGCAACGGCGTGGCCATCAGCGCGACCTTTATGGGTCAGCCGATCAACACCACGGGCGGCACCAATAACGGCACCGGGCCTGATTGCACCGTCAATGGTCATAAAGTCAAAGGGTGCGCCGGCACCGTGACAGTCAATGGCCAGACCTGCACGCTCTCGTTTGCCAATAACAACGTCAACATGGTCTGCCGCCGTCAGACGAACCATTGAGGTGACAGGGGAGAATACCTGACAAAGCATGAGCAGGGGAAGCGGATGAGTCCGTTTCCCCTGCTCATGCTTTGTCAGGTATTCTCCCCTGGGAGTATAATTAGTCGCCTGCTGCGGCGGCCTCCGGTTCGCTGGTGGCGACCAGGGAAGGCCGGTCAGGGAACTCGGTGAGAATGTTGACGTTTTTGTGCTCGCGGTCGGCGTGGCCAAATTTGACATACCCGTCGATCAGAGCGAACAGGGTATGATCGCGCCCGACGCCGATGTTCACGCCGGGTTTGATCTTCGTGCCACGCTGGCGCACAATGATGCTGCCGGCAGTGACGAGCTGACCATCGAAGCGCTTGACGCCCAGCATCTTCGGCTTGCTATCCCGACCATTGCGGGAGCTACCCATTCCTTTTTTATGTGCCATGAGTTATTCCTCAGCCTTTCCTTCATTCTCGTCCGCTTTGGCCGTGCGGCGGCGGCGAGTTTTCTTCTCCGGTTCAGGCTTGGGAGCCTCTTCCACGCTCTCAGCGGAAGTTGCCTCGGCGGCTTCGGTCTCGGCTACCTCGCTGGCGCCGGTCTCCTCGCCCTCGACGGCGGGAATTTCCTGCTCTTTAAACGCGGGAGCTTCGCCTGTGACCAGGCTCTTGCCATTCGCGACAATATCATCGATGGTCAGGAAAGTCAGTTCCTGGCGATGGCCGCGTTTGTGGCGATAGCGTTTCTTGGATTTATACTTGAAGACAATCAATTTTTCGCCGCGCCCCTGCTCGGTAGCAGTGGCCAGCACGAAGGCATCGCTCACCAGAGGCGCGCCAACCATGGTGTTATCGGCATCCGAGATCAGCAGCACTTCTTCAAAGCGCACCTGCTCGCCGACTTCCACCACCAGGCGATTGACCTCAAGTCGTTCGCCCACAGCGACCTTATATTGCCTTCCACCACTTTTAATGACTGCAAACATGCTTTTCCCTTTCTCGTCTCCGCAATCCGATCCCCCCGGATACGTGGCAGGCATGGGTGGAGCGCCTGATACACTGTTCCCTTGCTTTACATACCTCTGCGTTGTGTCTCACGAGGTCAGCGCCCATCACAGGCGGGCGCGCGGGGCATCTATTCTGTCGTGCGGAGCGTCTCCCGGCATCTGCCGGGCCTTCTGGCTATCAGGTTTGTCGTCTTGTTCCTCTGAACACCCGATAGCGCCGTTAATGATAGCAGCTTTTAGCCGGGGCGTCAATGTTTTTATGCCTGTATCGGCTGTTGCCAGATCCCGTTCTACTGTTGTACATGGCCAATGAGCAAAGATGACGTTAGCAAGCATCCTGTACGGGGGATTTCGCCCACGTAGTGGAAAAAGGCCCGAGGGCCGCGCAGACGCGATTGACAGGGGTGCCGCCACCTGCTACCCTTAACGTATCAAGCAATGCTGGATAGTTGATCATACTCCGAGTTAGAAAGGCATGCTGCAATGATGCTCCCTCTCGATGGTATCCGTATCCTTGACCTTTCCCGACTGCTGCCCGGCGCGTATGCCACGCAAATGCTGGCGGATTTTGGCGCCGATGTGATCAAGATCGAGGAGCCTGGTAGCGGCGACTATGGCCGCGTTATGCCACCGCTTGGAGCGGGCGGCATGGGACTGTCTTTTCTGGCGATTAACCGCAACAAACGCAGTCTGACCCTCAATCTGAAGACGGAGACGGGTCGCGCTATCTTCCGGCGCCTGGTTGCTCAGGCTGATGTGGTGCTGGAGAGCTTTCGTCCGGGCGTAATGGAACGGCTGGGCGTGGGCTATGCGCAGCTCAAGGCCATCAATCCCCGCCTGGTCTATTGCGCGATCACCGGCTATGGACAGGACGGCCCCTACCATCTGCGCGCGGGACACGATCTGAATTACGTCGGGTACGCCGGCTTGCTCGACTATAATCGCGGCCCCAATGGCGAACCGGTCATGCCCCCTACTCAGCTCGGCGACCTGGCAGGCGGCAGCTTTATGGCCGCGATGGGTGTGATGGCCGCGTTGCTGGGGCGTGAGCAAACAGGCGAGGGACGCATGGTCGATGTGGCGATGACCGAGGGCGCGATGGCGCTGCTGCCATTGATGGCCGCGACCTACCTCAACACCGGCAAAGCGCCGCGTCCGGGCACATCCGCGCTGGATGGCGGCCTGCCCTGCTACAATATTTACGAGACGCGCGACGGCAAACATGTCACCCTGGCCGCGCTGGAATATAAGTTCTGGCACACCTTCTGCACACATATTGGCCATCTCGAACTGCTGCCCTTCCACCTGCCCGCCGGACCAGAGGAGCGGCAACAGGCCATCGATGTACTGCGCGCGGTCTTCAAAACCCGCACGCGCGATGAATGGCTGGCCGAACTGGCTGAACTCGATGCCTGCGTGGGACCGGTTTATACCCTGGAAGAGGCGCTGAACGATCCTCACGCCCAGGCTCGCGGAGCCAGCATCTCAGGCGGCGAAGTAGGCGCGCTACAGGAATCCTTTCGCACTTTGCCCAGCTTCCCACGCGTCTCAGGCGTTGAGCCAGAGCCGCGCTACACGCCCCCTGAACTGGGTCAGCACACCGACGCGATCCTGCGCGAACTGGGGTACAGCGAAGCAGAGATAGCACAACTCAAGAACGAAGGAGTAATTTAAGCACCATGGCACATAAAACGCGCGAGCTTGAACAGGCGGAGCAGGCGATGGAGGCCTACCTGGCGGACCTGCAAGCGATTGTTAACATTGATTCCGGCACCTATACTCTTGCCGGTATCAACCGCGTCGGCGCTTACCTGGCCGAGCGTTTCCAGAACTGGGGCTTCTCCACTCGCTTCGACGAACAGACCAGCTACGGCAACCATCTGATCGCCACGCGCCAGGGACGCAATCCCACGGGTCCGCGCCTGCTCTTTATCGGGCACATTGACACCGTTTTCTCTGAGGGAGAGGCCGCGCGCCGTCCCTTCGCCCTGAGCGAGCGCGACGGCAAACGCATCGCCACCGGACCGGGCGTGCTGGACATGAAATCGGGTGTGCTGCTCGGTATGTACGCCCTGCATCTGCTGATCGAAGCCGGCGAAGATGTGTACCGGAGCGTGACCTTCCTTTGTAATAGCGACGAAGAGATCGGTTCGCCCAGCAGCAAGCCGCTGATCAGAGAACTGGCGCCGCAGCACGACGCGGTGCTGGTCTTCGAGCCGGGGCGCAAAGAGCATACCGTCGTCTCCGCGCGCAAAGGCAGCGGACGCTACAAAGTCGAGGTCTGGGGCCGTTCAGCCCACGCCGGCGTCGAACCGCACCTGGGCCGCAACGCCATCCTCGAACTCGCCAGCCAGGTGCAGAAAATTCATGCCCTCAACGGCACCATTCCCGGCGTCACCCTCAGCGTCGGCATCATTCGTGGCGGCGAGCGCACCAACGTCGTGCCCGACTACGCCTGCTGCGAACTGGATGTGCGCGCCGCCGATCAGGCCGGCATCCAGGCCGTAGAAAAAGCCCTGCACGAGGTCACCACTCAGCACATCCTCTCCGACACGCGCATCGTCCTCAGCGGAGACATGGGCTGTCAACCCTTCGAGCGCAATGCCCAGAACGAGCCACTCATCGCCCTGGTCAAAGCCGCCGGCGCCGACCTCGGCCTCGA
>DASZXF010001190.1:0-6735 GCA_035546055.1 Ktedonobacteraceae bacterium | reverse complement strand
TCTGCGAAGGGCGCTGCTGGGCTGCCTGGGCAGGTGCCAGGGTTTGCGAAGGGCGCTGAGGAGTCTGCGCGGGCTTCAGGGTCTGAGAAGGGCGCTGAGTGGTTTGCGCGGGTCGTAAGTTCTGCGAGGGACGCTGTGAACTGGCGAGGCCTCTGGACGGGCGTCCCCCGGACAGAGTGGGTCTGTCCGGGATGGCGAGTTCATCGTCATCGTCAAAGGATGTGGACGAGGGACGTGGCGAGCGTGGCGAGTGCCTGCGCGTGGGTCCGCTGGGACGCCGGGGACGACCTGTCTGCTCGCGCGGCGGTTGTTTGGATATGGATGTGATTTCAGGAGGCGTAATGGCTCCCATGTCGCCCAGATCCTCGATCTCATTTTCCATAATCTCGGTCGAGCGATCAGAGATATCCGGCACATTGGTGCCAATTTCATCGAAGAGGCCGGGCATCGAGCCTCGCTGCTCTGGCAAAGGAAGATGTTGTTGATCGTCTTCCATGTAAACGAAAGGATCATTGCGCCAGCGTTGGTCTGCCGCGCCCTGGCTATCAGCCTCGCGTGAGGCAGGCTCATCCTGCTCGCTTTTGCCACCGCCGCTGGCCAGCTCGCGGATACGCTGAGCCGTGTTATAGTCGTCGTCGTAGGCATTCCTCGCCAGGTCGTCGTCATCGTCCTCTTCTATGCGACCGGGCACCGAAGGACGTACCGAGGGCGTGGTGCTGATATGGAAGTCGCCGAAAGAGCGCCTGGATGCCTCTGGCGTCTTGAACAGCGTCGGCGGCGGCGCGGCGGGCTGACTTTCCTCGGCGCTGTCGGAAGGCCGGGTGGGAGGACGAGACAGCGTAATATCGTCGTCGTCTTCGTATATCTCTGGCTCAGGAGGAAGCGGCTTCAGCGGGCGTTTGCTGGGATTGGGTGTCTGGCGGCGTCCGCCGGGCTGCTGGGACGCGCGACTATCCGGGCCACCGCGACTGCTGCCAATGCGCGAACGAGCCGCGCCGCGTGTATTGATCGAACCGGGGCGGGTGCTACTGCTGCCCACGCGGGGGCGATTGCTGGTCGATTCCTGCGTTTCCGCCACGCGAAAGCCAGCCGCGCGGGCCACAGCTCTTACCTGCCGATCCGGGCTGATAACCAGCAGGTCTTTGCCCATTTCGCGCATCCGAGCATGAATCAGGCGCCAGCCCACGTGACTGCGCAGTTGTGTTTGTGGCGGAATAACGAGAATGATCCGGCGAGCCTGGGTTCTCTCCAGCCGTTCACGGACGCTGGTGAGATCTTCATCAGGACTGAGATAGATCGGGACTGGTTGTTCGTCGGCCATATGCCCTTCTCCCCCTCTTGCTTGCTCTCTCTTGAGCCGGATTGTTCCTTCCTGGCCGGCTCACGTCGTTTTGCTTAGATGTGCATGTTGTGAATGACCTGATAGAGCGCTCTCTCCAGGATGCTATCTTCATCTTGTAGCTCGATAGCCTGATAGGCCAGCGCCATGGGTGTGATATCCTGCGCGTTTTTCAGCAGGTGATTGGGATCAGCGATGCTGGAGACCATCCCTGGCTGGATAGTCTGGATAATGGGCGTGTGAGAGAACGGAAGCCGTTCGGTCCAGGGAAAGCTCTCCAGTTTTTCGTTCAGATCGGGTAGACTGGAACCGCCGCCTACCATATAGACGGCTGGCGGCAGCAGTTCGCCCCTGGCCAGTTCCTCGATCAGCAGCTCGACGCTATCCATCCAGGTCTGTACTTCCGAAGCGAAAATCTGCTGAATCTCTTCCTTTTCCGTCCCCTTGATCAAGCCCTGTCCATAACTGACCTTGAGTTTCTCTGCTTCTTTGAGGGAAAGTCCCTTGTGAGCGGCCAGACGGCGGGTAAAAGTGCGTCCGCCCAGCGCAAACATGCGCGTTTCCTCAATGCCACCCTGACGCACCAGGGCTATATCGGTTGTGCCGCCGCCGATATCAATAAATATCGCTCCGCTATCTGCGCTGGCGTTGCGGCTCAGGCAGCGAGCCAGCGCGTATGGCTCGGCGACAATCGTGACCAGGGTCAGGTCCAGACCTTGCGCGACCGTTTGTAGCGCGCCGAGTTGCATCAGGGGAGCGAAAGCGCTGAAAAGGGTCAGGGTGAAGTGGCGCCCACGAAAACCGATGGGATTTGTGACCATCTGTCCATCGATACTGACCGAAATGACGGCGGCGTTGGTGAGTCGGACCTCGATATTGGGATAGCCAGTCTCCATCGCAATGCGCTCTTTCGCGCTTTTGAGCAGTTTTTGCTGCGCGCTGGAGATGGCGCTTTCCAGTTCTTCCGGGGTAATGGGTTTGCTGGGATGCTGGCGCTGTTTGGTAATGGTAGTTGAACTGCCCTTGACCAGTTCGCCCGCGATGCCGATCACAGTATTAGGGGCGATAACTCCCCCGGCAGCCTCTTCAGCGCGCAAAAGCGCCTCGTTACAGTTCGCAATCACACCAGGGATGTCGGTAACAATACCGTCGGACATATGGCTGTAGCTCTGTTGATAGCGCCCCACGCCCAGTACAACGCCGATATCGTCCTGGACCTCGACGATCATGGCCTTGGCGTATGCTGTCCCGATGTCCAGCGCAGTATAAAGCAAGCGCTGATCATCTCCGCCAGGGGCGTAATCATCGAAATCGTTATCCTGTCCAGCGTAATATCCGTTCTCTGGCTCTCGTTGTCCGAATATGAAATTGCGCAGACGCTGCAAGGGGTTCGGCATACCTGTCTTCCTGAACTTCTCTTTAGTTACTACTTCCCTGGTGCAGAATGAATAGACTGCTTCAGTTTCGTTATGCTCAATACTGCAATATTTATGCGTATCTAATACGTTATAACATCCCTGGCCTGTCAGGCGCAAGGGCGACAGGGTTTCTCAAGCCTTGCCGCTCCGCTTCTGCCAGCCCGCCAGCGGGCCGCTTTTCTTTCATGAGCTGTGCCGTAAGTCGACGCAGGTTTTTCTACGAGCCATTCCATCCCGAGAAGAAAGAAGCAGGGCCGGGAGGCGGGCACGCTCTTCCGCCCCTGCTTCCTTCTTCCCGGGATGGAATGGCTCGCACCACTCATATTGGGAAATCCCCTGGGGGATTCACCTATTGAACGTTCTCTTTGACGAATTTCGCGACCAGATCCAGGGCTGCTCCGAGCTGAGCTTTGTCCTTGCCGCCACCCTGGGCCGATTCGGGGCGTCCGCCGCCCTTGCCGCCGAGCTTCTGGCCGACCGCCCCGGCGATTTTGCCGGCGTGCAGGCCACGCCTGGTCAATTCTGTTGAAACACTGACCTGCAAGCTAACGCGCTCGTCGAGCAGGCCGGCCAGGACAACCACGCCGGGGCGCCCGATCTTGCTGAGCACCATATCGCCCATTTCGCGAATCACCTTGTCGTCGGGTACGTCAACGCTCGCCGCGACCACCGGTACGCCCGCGACTTCGCGCGCTTGCGTGGCCAGGCTGACGGTCTGCTGCTGCGCTTTTTCGCGCTGGAATTGCGCGATCTGACGCCTGGCCGTGGCCAGCTCCTGGAGCACCTGGTCCACCCGGCTTTCCAACTGGTCAGGCTGCGCTTGCAGTTTGCCGCTCACGCGTTCAACGGTCGCGCTGCGCTGGCGCAGATAGTTTTCAGCGCCGCGCCCGGTCAGGGCTTCGATACGCCGGATGCCTGCCGCCACACTGGTCTCCTGCACGGTAATGTAGAGGCCGATTTGCCCGGTTGTTTGACAGTGCGTGCCGCCACACAACTCGATGCTCTCACCCATGGAAACCACGCGTACATTGTCTTCGTACTTCTCGCCGAAGAGAGCCATGGCGCCAGTTGACATCGCCTCTTTGAGCGGCATAATCCTGGTCGTCACCGTGTAATTATGGCGAATCCAGCGGTTAATCTGGTCGTCCAGACGGGTCAACTCCTCGCTGGTCAGTGGACGTGGGCAGGTGAAATCGAAGCGCAGGCGCTCAGGCTCGACCAGCGAGCCGCGCTGTTCCACCGAGGTGCCAATCATATCACGCAGAGCCTTGTGCAGAAGATGCGTGGCGCTGTGGTTGCGCATGGTGTCCTCACGCCGCTGGCTGATGACATCGCACTGCACGCTGTCACCAAGGCGCAGATAGCCCTCGTTGATTTTGCCGTAATGGACAATCAGACCCTTGATCGGCTTGCGCGTGTCCTGCACCTCGAACATGCCAAGCTGGCTCTCGATCACACCCCGGTCGCCAATCTGACCGCCGCTTTCCGCGTAAAAAGGCGTGCTATCGAGGATCATCAGCGCTGACTGCGGCGCGGTAATAGTGTCTACTTCCTGGCCATCCACCACCAGTCCGACAATCTTGCCCGAGCCGTTGACGCCCTGGTAGCCAGTAAACTCGGTCGGTCCGACGCGCTTGAGAATGGTATCAAGCGCCTGGTCGTCTTTGCCCTGCACAAAGACATTGGTGGAACGGCTGCGCTCTTGCTGACGCTCCATGGCTTTTTCAAAGGCCGGGATATCCACAGTAAAACCGTGCTCGCCCGCGACTTCCTGAGTCAGTTCCAGTGGAAAGCCGTGTGTATCGTACAGCTTAAAAGCATCGTTGCCGGGAATAACATATGTATCCTGCTGCTGGAGTTCTTCCAGCAGGCTATTCAGCAGCGTCAGGCCCGCGCTGAGCGTCTGCCCGAATTTCTTCTCTTCAAAGCTGAGAATCTCGATAATGCGAGATCGCTGTTGGGCCAGTTCGGTGTAATGATCTTTCAGCAAATCGATCACCGTATCAGCTGCTTCAGCCAGGAAGGGCTTATCCAGACCGAGCAATTTGCCATGGCGCACCGCGCGGCGCAGCACGCGGCGGAAAATGTAGCCCCGGCCTTCATTGCTGGGCAGTACGCCGTCAGCAGCCAGGAAGACCAGCGCGCGTCCATGGTCGGCGATCACGCGCAGAGAGGTATCCGCTTTCGCGTCGTGGCCATAGGAGACGCCGGCCAGCGAAGCGAACGTATCGATAATCGGACGGAACAGGTCAGTATCAAAAACCGACTCTTTGCCCTGGAGAACCAGCGCGATGCGCTCCAGGCCAAAGCCGGTGTCAATATTCTTGCGGGGCAGCGGCGTGCGCGTGCCGTCGAGATCCTGGAAGTACTGCATAAAGACCAGATTCCAGATCTCCAGGAAACGCTCACATTCACAACCGGGCGCGCAATCCGCGCGTCCGCAGCCGTGTTCCACACCGCGATCATAGTAAATTTCCGAGTCCGGGCCGCAGGGACCGCTGGCTCCTGGCGGACCCCACCAGTTATCTTCCAGGCGCGTAATACTCTCGCGATTTTTGCCCGTAATCTCTTCCCACAACTGAGGCGCTTCGTCATCTGCCGGGTGAACAGTTGGATAGAGCCGCTCGGCGGGCAGACCCAGTACCTGCGTCAGCAATTCCCAGGCCCAGCCAATCGCCTCGCGTTTAAAGTAATCGCCCACCGAGAAATTGCCCATCATCTCGAAGAAGGTCAGATGCCGCTCATCGCCCACTGCATCGATGTCAGTCGTGCGGAAACATTTCTGGACCGAGGTCAGGCGCGCAGCCGGCGGAACCTCGCGACCCAGGAAAAAAGGAATCATCTGCTGCATACCGGCAGTCGTCAGCAGCACCGTCGGATCGTTGCGCGGCACCAGCGACGAACTGGGCATAATCGTATGGCCTTTGCTCGCGAAAAAGCTGAGGAAGCGTTCGCGAATCTCGGCGCCTTTCATGGTATCTATCTCCTCTCGACTGTGTGCATCTCAATTTCATCTCTGGTGAGCAATATCCAGGAGCTTTTTCTGAGAAAGTGCCTTTATTATGTTCGTAGGGGGATATCAGCGACGCCACCTGTGGTGTGATAAGGACTTCTGGTGCAATAGAATGATATAATGATAACACTCAGGCGCGACCACGTGTACCCCTGACGACTCTAGCATATCTATGTACACGCGATTATACCAGAGAAGAGGGCTTTTAGCAACGACAGGACAAAGCGCATGACGGAACGTCTCATCTTGCCGCGTAGAACGCTACTCGTGCTGTGCGGACCCACAGGAAGCGGAAAAAGCACATTCGCTGCCCAACGTTTTCCTGAGACAGCTATTGTCTCATCTGATCGCTGCCGTGCTATGATCTGTGACAGTGAGAACGAGCAAGCCTATAACAAGGATGCTTTTGATCTCTTCTACTACATCTTGCGCAAAAGGATGCTCAACGGCTTTTTCTGCGTAGCGGATAGTACCGCTCTCAAGCCGCTGGCCCGCCAGGAATTGCGCAAGCTTTCACGTAATTACGGCTATTACGGCTGCCTGCTGATTCTGGTTACGCCCCCGGAGATCTGTCTTCAGCGTAATGCCCAGCGCACGCGCCAGGTAAGCGAAAGCGTGGTGCGTTATCACGATGGTATGCTGCCCCAGGTTTTTACGGACGCGCCCACGGAAGGCTGGGAGCGTATTATGGTTGTGCAAGAACATGAGCGCGATCTGGAGATTGTGCTCGAAGCATAGAGCCTGGAGGGGTGAGGGCAAACACCAGGGATGCGTTTAGCCAGGAGAAGAGATCCTTCTCTTGAGTGTACATCCCTGTCTCGCCGTATTAACGGTGATGGAACCGTTACCGGCAGCGATTGCCTAAAGTATAGTGTCTGTCTGCTTTGCGCGTCAAGCAAATAGGAGAGAAAGCTAGTAGTTGGTCAAGGTTTAAACGCAAGGCAAGTCAAGCGGGAGTGCAGAGG
>DASZXF010001189.1:0-1530 GCA_035546055.1 Ktedonobacteraceae bacterium | reverse complement strand
TGGCATCTCACGATTGCCAAAAATCGCCAGGGAATGAGCAGCGCGACTGGCGCAAGCGTTGAACTGATCTGGCGTCCGCTGTTTCAGCAGTTCATAGAACGTGCGATCACTCCCTCTGACGAAGAGGGCGCGGAGATCAATAGCAGTCCCAGGCGCTACGCTAGAAAACGTAGCGCTGGAGGTATATCCGATGAGAAATGACTATAGTGCGCCGAGGGTCACGTTTCGATCAACCCATCCGGTTTCTGTCCGATGGCAGAATGAACCGGATGAGGAGAAGCAGGTGGATTACAGCCATCTCGATATCATTGCAGAGGTAGAACGCATCATTGATCGTCGCCTGATTCGGCATACGAGGACTTCTGGCAAATATCATTGTGCTTGTCCATTTCCCGACTGCACCAGCAAGAACGATGCTTTTACGGTTTGGGACAGGCCAGTATTGGAAGAGCGTGGCGACGGGCGGCGCGAAGTCCATTTCTGGTGCAGTCGTTGTGGACGAATGGGTTCGTTGATTTCGCTTATTCGCCAGTACCACGAGATCACCACCGGCGAGCAAATATCCTGGGCCGATGCGGCACGCGCATTGCGGATTGATCCGAAAACCTGGCGCGCAATCGATGAGAGCAGCGAGGCTTCTCAGGGCGAGCAACGCCGGGCAACTGCGGCTGAGAGGCGCCGCCAGCAAGCCGAGCAGCAGCATAAAGCAGATCTGGCAGAACTCGCAACACTGGATGCGCTCTATCGGCGAGCGCGAGTCTGGCTGGCGACAGGTCAAATAGCGATGAAAGATGGCCGCCAGATCCGGTTTGATCAAGTACGCGCTTATCTGCTGGAACGTGGATTTACTCTCGACCAGGCTGCACAGTTAGGGCTGGCCTATGTGCCAACAGTGCAAGAGGTACCAGAACTTGCTAATCTGGTTGCACGTGCCTGGCGCGGGCGGCTTCTCTTTCCCTTGACCGGACCACAGAGGGTAACTGGTTATACAGGGCGCACTCTCTGGCGCTGGACGCCCGGCATGACAACAGAGCAGCATAAGCAACTGCTGGATACCTGGAATGAGAACCATCCTGACAGGCGAATCGCACGCTATTACAAGACGCGCTTACCTGCTTACTATGGCTACGAAGACGCCTGCCAGGCTTCTATCCTGGTTATTGTCGAGGGTGAATTTGATGCGGCCAGCGTTCGCCTGGCACTGTCTGATTTGCCTGATCTGGCTGTATGCGCGTTTGGCAAAAACTTCCTGGCGCGCCTGGTGCCGGTGAATGTGCTCCATGTCGTACTGGCGCTCGACATGGATCAGGCAGGGCAGGAGGCCATTGGACGCCTGGTGGAAGAATTGCAGGCGCGTGGCGTGACCGTGAGTGTGGCTGCACCGCCAGTCGGCAAAGACTGGAACGATTGTCATCTGTTAGCCGGGCTGGAGGTCATCCGAGCAGAGATCTTGCGCACATGCAACGTTTTGTCAGCGGATATGCCCGAATCTGAGCAAGCTTCCCTGGAGCGACCATCTGAGCCGCCTGG
>DASZXF010001188.1:0-1839 GCA_035546055.1 Ktedonobacteraceae bacterium | reverse complement strand
TTTCCCCGTATTTGTGGGTCAAGGTAGAAACGCCAGGCCAGGCAGGCAGGAGTGCAGAGGGCGGCAACCCTTTGCCGGGGAGTGGAGTGTCCCCGTCTTTGTGGGTCAAGGTAGAAACGCCAGGCCAGGCAGGCAGGAGTGCAGAGGGCGGCAGCCCTTTGCCGGGGAACGGGGTGTCCCCGTCTTTCCCCTCTTCCCGCGCCGCCGCAGGCGGCGCACTTTTCGCATGGAGTTTGACAGTCTACTCGGAGGACGCGCGGCAGAGTTGTGTGCGCAATCACAGGAACAGGTCATGTCTGAATATACTCACATTGATCATCAGGTTGAGCGGAAGCAGCCTGAGCCATTGCTGGAGCCCAAATTTCATCCGCCGCGTTTGCAGACCCGCCTGGTGGAGCGGGAGCGTCTGCTGACGAAACTGGATGAACTGCTGGAGCGGAAGGTCACGCTGCTCTGCGCCCCGGCTGGTTCTGGCAAGACGACCGTGTTGGGTCAATGGATGGAGAGGCGCGGCGCGGGCGGAGATGCCCTGCCGGTGGCCTGGGTGGCCCTGGAGCAGAGCGACAATGATCCCCTGCGCTTCTGGCGCTATGTCATGACTGCCTGCCGGGTCTTTCAGCGCGAGGTGGGACAGAGCGCGCTGGCGCAAATAAGCGACGCGCTCCTCTCCCTGACCCTGCCCCCGCTGGAAACGCCACTGACCCTCTTTCTCAACGATCTGACTCATCTGCCGGAAAACTGTGTGCTGGTGCTGGAGGATTATCATCTGATTTCTGATTCGCGTATTCATCAGACCCTGCAATTTTTGCTGGAGCATTTGCCCGCGCAGGTGCATGTTGTGCTGCTGACGCGTGGAGAGCCGCCGCTGGCCCTGGCTCGCTGGCGGGCGCGGGGCGAACTCTGCGAAATCTCTGCCGCCGAACTGCGCTTTTCGCGGGATGAGATGGAGCATTTTCTGCGTCCGGTCCTGGCCCGCACCTCTGCGGCTTTCTCGTCCGATGTCCTGCGGCGGCTGGAGACGCGCCTGGAGGGCTGGGCCGCCGGATTGCGCCTCCTGACGCTGGCCTTGCAGAGCGTGTCCCGCGAGGAAGACGTTGCCCGGGTGCTCGACACCTTCGCCGGCCAGCAGCGCTCGTTGCAAGAGTATTTTGTCAGCGAGGTACTCAATGTGCAGCCCGCGCCCTGGCAGGATTTTCTGCTGCGCACCAGTATTCTCACCCGCCTGACCGGTTCGCTCTGTGATGCTCTGATGCAGCGTGAGGAGAGCGCGACTTTGCTGGAGGAGATCACGCGCACCGGACTTTTTCTGGAAAATCTGGATAGCTCCGGGGGCTGGTATCGCTACCACGCCCTTTTCGCCGAGGCCATGCGGGCTGAAGCGCGGCGGCGCCTGGGCGAAAGCGCGCTGCACGAACTGGCCCTGCGCTCAAGCTACTGGTACGAACGGCAGGGCATGCGCGCCGAGGCCATCGAAGCAGCTCTTCAGGCGCGAGCAATGGAGCGGGTCGCCAGCTTGATCGAAGGTCTGCTCGGCAACGTCAAGCACTTCATTCTCAGCCCCCAGGCCTTTCAGGAAGTCTATGGTTTTCATACCCTGCGTCGGTGGATAGAAGAGCTGCCGCCGCTGCTCCTGCGCGAGCGTCCCCTGCTCTCGCTGGGTTACGCCATCGCTCTCCTGCTGGTCGTGGTCGTCGATCAGCCCCGGCAAAAAGAAGCGCGCGAGCCAGCAGGAACTCCCGCTGCTTTTCTGCTTGTTGCCTATCTTGAGAAAATAGAAGAGGCTCTGCAAACTGCGGCAGATGGCTTTCGCGCGCTGGGCAAGCTGTCCTACGTTGGCGG
>DASZXF010001187.1:0-2154 GCA_035546055.1 Ktedonobacteraceae bacterium | reverse complement strand
TCTCTCCGCCGGCTGTGAGCGCGCAGCCCCGGCAGGACGCTCAGAGGCTGGATAGTGGGCGGCGGTGCTGGTAAAAGGAGGCTCAGGTGGTGCGGAAGGAGGGACATCGCGCCGGTAGATCTCTGCCGGCGGCTGTTCTGGAGAAAGAGCATCCTGCTCACCGTAGTTCGTATATGGCGTAAAGAGTCCACCCTCAACTGGTTGTGCTCGTCCGGGCGCCCCGCATGATCCCATATCCCGCGCCTGCTCGCCGTACCCGCCTTCGTAAAACGGCTGCGCGGTCCCCTGGTCTGACGCGCCCGCCTCTGGCCGGGTGGGCCGACGAGAAGGCTGTCCCTCAAAGGCTTGTCGCCCGGCCTCTCCCTTGTCGTCAGCCGGCTGCCCTGTCTTCCAGTTCGTATTTTCAGAATGTGACATCACCTTCAACCTCAACTAATCATAATCAGACTCCTGCTATGTATCTACCACCAGTATAAACAGGCAACCCCAAAGGGCATGGGGGCGTTCCACTCCGTCCAGTGCTCCCTTCGCCGCTGGATACCAGGCCTTTCTGAGTGATATGCTAATCTGAATGGATCAGAACCGTCCATTTGAAGAAGGAAAGGAGTACATATGCGTATCGCGGTTATTTCGGATATTCATGGCAACTGCTTCGCGTTTGACAATGTGCTGCGGGATATTCGTCAGCAGGGTATCGAGCAGATTGTCTGCCTGGGGGATGCCATCCAGGGGGGTGCGCAACCGGCTGAAACGCTCCAGCGCTTGCGTGAACTCGGCTGTCCGGTAGTCATGGGCAACGCCGACGCCTTTGTGCTCGACGGCGATGAGCATGAGCCGGTCAGCGAGCGCCAGGCCGCCGTCAGAGCGTGGTCGCTTTCCCAACTGACGGAGGCCGACCAGGCCTTTATGCGCCAGTTTCAGCCCACCATCGATCTCGCCCTGGAGGGTGGGAAGCGTCTCCTGTGTTTTCATGGCTCGCCCCACTCATTCAACGATATTATCCTGCCGCATACCCCGGATGAGACGGTGCGCCAGTATCTCGGCGGTTTCGCCGCCGCCTTCCTGACCGGCGGACATACGCACACGCAGCAATTGCGGCGCCTGGGCGACTCCTGGTACTTCAATCCTGGCAGCGTCAGCCTCGCCTACAACTGGGAGCGCGCGTCAGATGGCTCAAAGGTCGATCCCTGGTCCGATTACGCCATTCTGACCTCCGAAGGCGAAATCACTGGCGTCACCTTTCGCCACGTGCCCTTTGATGTCGCGGAAATGACACGTGTTATCCGCGCCAGCGGCATTCCCTACGCCGCAGAGTTAGTAGCCATCTACGAGGCATAAAAAAAGCGTTGCCGAATGCGAACAGGTTCGGCAACGCTTTTCTTCTGTTCCGGGTTCAGGACTGTTTTTGCCAGACGCGAATGTAATCGATCTGAAACTGCGCCGGAAAGGTCGTGCTGGCATCGGGATCGCCGGGCCAGTCGCCGCCTACCGCCAGGTTTGCGATCAGGTACATCGGGTCCGAGGTAATCAGGCTGGTATCCGTGAACGCGCGGCGCTCTACGCCATCGACGTACCACGTAATCGCATCGGGTTCCCAATCCACGGCGTAGGTATGCCAGTCGGACGAGAAATCTGGACCCTGCCAGGTCTTGCCATCGTCGCCGCCATCATCGGTGCCATTCGGATAGTGATAGTGCATATTGATAACATCGGGGGCATCGCCAAGAATCTCAAAGACATCGATCTCCGGCGGCCATTTCTGGCTGGTCGGCAGCGTCCAGAAAGCCGGCCACAATCCCTGTCCGGCGGGTATTTTAGCGCGCATTTCCATATAGCCGTATTTGAACGAAAAACGCGTATCGTGCCCTCTGGATGGACCGCTTGAGATCATACCCGATGTATAGTCATAGGTCTGTCCATTATCAGCATCCACGCTCTGCTTCCGCGCGCTCAGGGTCAGGATGCCGTTGTTCACCGTGACATTCTCAGGCTGGTACAGCTCCAGTTCATTCTGATCGTGATCGCAGTCATCTTTCCCCACCCTGAAGTTAGCGTAACAGGTCGCCCATTTACTGGTATCGAGCGAATTGCCGTCAAAATCATCATGAAAAATCATGTTCCAGTTGCCAGACTGGCCCTGCGGCAACGCCTGCG
>DASZXF010001186.1:0-5082 GCA_035546055.1 Ktedonobacteraceae bacterium | reverse complement strand
TGGCAAATAGCGCCGGTCTGCTTGATCCGCTGGTCGCCTTTGATTTGCAGGTCAAACAGCGCATTCTTCCTCGCGTGCGCGGCAGCGAGGTCATCAGTGAAATGGTAGATGCGCTACTCACCTATCTCAAAGATCAACATCTGGTGCGTTCGGTTCAACGCCTGGAAGAAATGAAAAAGAGGCTTAAACGCGATGGCTACACCAGCTTCTGGCGTTGATCGCTGGCTCACCGTCAACAATCGCCCCGTTTCCTTTGCCGAGAAGACAGAAAACGCGGCGCTCAACATTCTTGAATACAGCGAGAATGTCATCCAGATCACGAAAGAGGCACCAGCGCAGATAGCTCTCTGGATCGACGGGCGGAGGCAGAAAACTGCCCATTATGGCATCTGGAACTGGAATCCCATTGATTATGCCGGTTTGTATCGCATCGAGATCCAGACCCCCGATGCTCAACGCTATACCACCTGGATACGGGTCTTTCCGCGCAAACTTACGCAGCGCCTCTATGAAAAAATGAAAGACGAACTGAGCGAAATCGCCCTCGACCTGCTCTATCGTTTAGACTCCCCAGCCCACGAACGAGCTGAACACATCCCACGGACGCAAGATACATCTCCCTTGCACGATTATCAGCAGTTGCGTAGCATCATTGAAGAACTGCGCGATGTCATGGCCCAGATCCGGCGCGATCCACATCATACGCTGCAAAGTCATATGGTCCGGCGCGACTGGCCTGAAGCGGCGCGCTTCGCCGGGGAAGCAGTCCCCCTGCCGGGAGCCACCTTTGCGCTGCCCCCGGCTCCGGCGCGGCAACATAGCCCGCGACATCTGCCCCTCTCCTGGTCCATTCAGGAGCGAAGACTGACATATGACACCTACGAAAATCGCTTGCTCAAACAGTTCCTCCAGCAGCAGCTCATCGCCAAACTCGCCTTAATCGAGAAACGGGCGGAAAACGAAGAGAAGCGGCTCAGAGGCGTCTACGCGCGTTATCACAACGAAGCCGATGGCAATGCGCTTGAACACTTGCGCAACGTGATTAGCGAATGCCAGCAGATGAGGCAGCGCTGCATACGCTGGAGCAGCGAACCATTTTTGCGGAGCGTCCAGCCGCTCAATACTATCGGCAAAGCCACCCAGATGTTACTCAAACACCCTGTCTACAGCCGCTTTTACCACCTCTATCTCCTCTACCAGATGCGACTCAAAACAACTAGAGACGTACAAGAGCCGGTCAGCGAACTGGCTATGCGTAGGGTGAGCGATCTCTACGAAATGTGGAGCGTCTTCACCCTTACGCGCCTGGTCATCGACGAACTGCTCACCGCTGGCTATCGCATGGTTTCCAACACCACTTTTTATGAAGTAGAAAAAGATTACTTTCAATTTTACGTGCAAAAAGATACAGCCAGCATCGTACTGGTTAGAGATGAGCTACGCGTCACCTTTAAATACGAGCCGGTTTATCCCAACCGCATCAACTGCCGTTACAAATCAGCAGTAGTTGCCACCATCATAGGGAACAACCCGCTCACGCCGGATATGGCGATTGAGAGCTATAAAGGCGATATTCCCCAGGACATCCTGCTTTTCGACGCCAAGTACAGGCGTATGCGTGGCGGGGACCGCCTCTTTTATCCCAAAGATGAGGATATTGACACCATGTATCGCTATCGTGACAGAATCCAGTACCAGAGCCACATCCCTGGCAAACCAGGAGATCCCCATCGTCTCGAACCTGTTATCTCCTGCGCCTATGTTCTCTATCCCGGAGATCGCATTCATACAGAGTCCGACGACAGCATCGGCGCCCTGCCACTCAAGCCGGGTATATCCGCGTCATCCCTGGCAGAGATACGCGCCCACCTCCACACCTTGCTTTATGATGCTTATCTCCTTGATTGAACAGCGCGGGAGAGCAGCCAGCACATTCACGAAACCTGTCTCGCCGGGCCGGCATCCTCAATGTCTCCAGGCTCTACCAATGGAGGTTTATGTGTAGCATGAGCCACCGTCTGGTCAGCCGGTCCCGGCTCCAGGCGTGTGCGATACGCTACACCACCGGCAATGGCCCGCTGCATCTCGTCGTAGATCTCCAGAATGACGCGCTTTGTGCGATACTCCCCCTGTTGCTTCTCTTCTTTCTCCCGCCAGACGCGAAAGGTATCCATGATATAGTCCACATCATCCCGCGCGATGCCATACAGATGAAAGTACGCGGCATCCAGTTCGCAGCGCAAGAGAAACCTGCGCTCCTCATCCCATCGAAACGGCGGCCCATCATAGCCGCAATCCTTCGCGAAGGCTGCGAGATCCCAGGCCGTATAGGTGAGTTCGAGCGCACGCGGGGCGATCCAGTCGCCAGGAGTCAGGGTGGGATGCCAGGGACACGAGGTGGCATATGTGGCGGGTGGAAGGACGGGGAGTTGTTTGAGGATAAAGAACGTCATATGTGAGCCACCAAGTTTTTGCCGGGCAACATAATCAAAGGGAAAGGCGGCCATATTAGATAAAAAGAGCAAGGAATGGCGAATAGTTAAAGCGGCGGGAAAGAGAACAAGCGGAAGGGTATGGCCGCAAGGAATGGAAGGAAGAAGGCTGAAAACAGCAGTACGTAACACACTGGCGCCGGTGATATCACGAAAGCCAAGAAGAACAGTGTCGCTCGTTGAGAATGTTTGATGAAAATCATTGGTATGGACCCAGTACTGAGGGAGGGAGTAGTGATAGGGATCAACATGTTGCGCTTCATTCAATTCCGGCAACTTCCCCTGATTGGCCTGGGCCTGCGTCTGTCCATCATAGGTGCCGAAGCGATGGTCAAAATGCCAGATCATTTTGCCTTCATAGAGGGGAAGGTACTGCTCTGTTCCTTTGCGAAAGACATTGCCACGCAACTTCCAGCCCTCTCGCGTCAACTGCTCGCGAGTGCGAAACAGGCCGGAGTCATTTGCCATATCAAACATACGCTTGAAAGAGAGCTGCCAGGGATTGACATCCGTCATTCCCTCTTGTTCTTCTATCAGCACAGGAACGCGTTGATAGATCGCCTTTGTCAACTCCATATCACGCTTTGAGCGGAAAATGGGACAGGTACGCGTATTAGGATTGAGCAGGGCAATATCGTTGGCGGAAAGCGAGAAATGACGCTCTTCCTCTTTGAGCGCTTCTGTGGTATAGACGCCAAAGGCGAAGTCAGCTGCCTTTATTTTCGTTTCTTTGCCGCTCATAGTGAGTAAGGCATAATTCACGCGATGATCGATGCCAGAAAAGAGCTTCGCCTCATTAAGAAAAGAGAAGAAGCTTACCAATGAGTGGGTTTCAATCACCTCTCTGAAAAACCACTTTGTTGTATCATCCGTGGCAATCCCCGAAGGCACAATGCAGCCGACGCGCCCGGTGGGGCTGACAATCCAGCGCATGTTTTCGGCGAAGATGGCGTAGGTGTTCACATCGCCGCGCCCGCAGAGGGGGTAGCGGCAGGAGTCGCGCACGAAGTGGCTTTCGCCGGTGGCCTGGCGCTGGTCCTCCATGAAGGCGGCGGAGAGTTCTCGCTCGCCGGGGATGGGGCTGCTTTGCAGGGCGGCGATCATCTTGCGGCGCGCGGCGGCGTTGGACGCGCTGGCGATGGCGGGCGCGCGACTGGCGAACCATTCTTTTTCCTGAATTTTGATGCGTTCCCACGGCGGATTGCCCAGCACGACATCGAAGCCGCCCGACCAGCCTGCCTGTTCGTTGGCGGGCTGCTCGTCGCCGAGGGGGACGTGGAAGACTTCGGGGAAGGCGAGGTGCCAGTGGAAGAATTGATACTGGCGGGCCAGACGCTCGATCTCCTCTTTGCGCCAGGCGGCCAGACTATGAGGATTGTGGCCGATATCGCGTAACTCTTCGTCGGTGATGGGCGGGCGCATCTCGGCGGTCTTTTTCCAGACGAAGGCGGCGCACCAGGCGTTGGCCCAGAGCAGGGCGTTGGCGTAGGTGCCCGACGCCAGCAGCTTTTTGAAGAAGGTCTCTTTGCGACGGATCTCCTCAACCGTGTCTTCGCTCATGCCTTCAAGCTGGAGCATCGAATTCATCAGTGTCCCCTGGTATTCCCAGATGCCCTCCTCGCGGTCCTCGCGGAAGAGGCTGCGATTGCCGGCGCGCAATTTGCTGTTGAGCTTTTTAAACTCGCTACAGATCTTTTTGTCGTCGCCCTCAATCGGCTCAAAGGCTTCGTTGGGAATGCCCTCGCGCAGCAGCGCGGGCGTGGCACCGAGTAGACTGTTACCGGGCTTGATATGGGCATCGAGGAAGGAGAGCGGCTTGCCTGGCTCGATGGCCTCCATCCACAGGCTGACCTTACAGAGTTCGACGGCCATAGGGTTGATGTCCACCCCGTAGAGGCAATGGCTGACGACATCGCGCAGGGCAGCGCGGCGCTCTGCCGGACCCGGCTCCTCGGTGCCGGTGCGCATGGCGGCCAGTTCTTTGGCAATGCGATGCGCCGCCGCGATCAGGAAGTGTCCGCTGCCACAGGCGGGATCGCAGACCTTGAGGGCGAGAATAGCCTGCTCGGCGTCGGGCCTGGCGCGGGCCTCTTTCAGCACCGGCACCAGGGCCGAGTCGAGCAGACAATCGATCAGGCTGGTCGGCGTGTAGTAACTGCCGGAGATCTTACGCGCATTGCCGCTGGCGGTGCTCAGCTTGAAGGTCGCGGACTCCACGCTGAGTTCGGGGTGTAGTTCGAGCAGCGATTCGTAAATACTGCCCAGTTCTTCGGAGCCAAGATTTTTGTAGTCCACCGTGCGCCGCGTGGGTCCGTGATCGGTATACGCCAGCGAACGCACAGCCGCCAGCAGTTCGTGATTCGCCAGTTCGCAGGCGTATAGATCGGGCATGGCGTCCCGCGAGAAGAGGAAGCCGTTGAGCGCGGGCAGACCCAGGGCCAGGCAGTCCTCTGTGCTTCCCAGTTGTTCCATCACCAGCCAGAGCGCGCGGAAGAGATCGCCGTGGCGCGTACCTACGCGCAGTCCAGCCAGCCGGCGCAGGCGCGCGGTAGAGTAGTAATCGGTATAGCGTTTGCGCGCCACCTCATCG
>DASZXF010001185.1:0-5468 GCA_035546055.1 Ktedonobacteraceae bacterium | reverse complement strand
GGTTGGCAGCGCGTGCCAGATTTCCGGCTGCGCCTGGAAAACGTGCTCGACGACCATCTGACGTGAGCGCACTGCTTCTTCATGCGCCGGTTCAAGGGGCGCTGGTCCTGGCTGTGCGACGACGTTGGAGATAAAGGCCAGTTCATTCCAGAAAGGCGATTCCAGCCAGGCATGAAAGCAGCGCCAGGCTCGTTCGCCGAGAGGAAGGGCGAAAAAATCACGCGCGGGCGCGGCCCGCAGGGTTCCCCGCTGTTCTGTGAGCAGGCCAAGTCTTATCAGGAGCAAGCGCAAAAACAGCAGATAGGGCACATCGCTTTCGGTGTGAATCTGCTCGCTGCTCAGCGGCGCCCAGAAGCGGCTCAGGCCGGCCATTTGCTCAAGTACCTGGCGCAGCGCCATGCGTGACAGCAAATGACTGTTGACCAGGGGCAGACCATCGCGGGCGCGGGCGACCAGCGACCAGTAGAGATACAGGGCGCGTTGTAATGTGCGCATGCCCTCGCCGGGCAGTTCGCTCTGCATCTCCTCCTGTTCCGCTGACTCCGCTGGCCAGACCTGGTGAACAGCCTCAATCACGGTCTGCGGCACAATCAGTACGCCATCATAGACCCCGCTGGAGTAGTCGCGGCCAATAAAATTGGTCTGTTTGCCCCAGAAAAGCAGGCCGAGCAGTAGCAAACGGTGCAGAGCCAGTTCAAAAGCGCCATGAGGATGAGCTGTCGGATAGAGCGACGGCGCATTTGTGGTATACCTGGGGGCAAAGGCGGTCCCCTGAATTGCTGGCTGTGGATGAAGGCTTTTCTCCCCCGCCGGGTGCGCGAAGCTAAAAGGCGAGCCAGGCGCATCAAAGTACAGCGCCAGATCCCGGCTATTCGCGCGTCCACCACAGGCCACCAGTTCGCGCAGGACGCAGGCTTCGGCGGGACTCAGAGTTGGCAAAAGCTCGCGGCAGGCGCGCGGTTCAAAAAGATACGCGGCCACGGCTGCCAGGTCCGGCGAGGCTGCATCTGACAGACTCTCGCCGCCTGTGCTGCCGGCTGGTTGAGCACTCTGGCGCGTTTTCACCATCGCCTGCACATGATACTGCGGGACTGTCTGCAACAAATGCAACTCGCTCTGCTCCATAGCGCTTATTCCTCCTCATGCAGGAGTGGCGCCTGCCCGCGTCGTTTGAGCTCCTCAAGCAAGCGATCCACGCCTGCTCTCTTTAACAGGAGCAGATCCGCTTGAATAGAGCGAATCTTCTGCTCCTCTAGCGAGGTAATAGCCGTCAACTGTTGCATAACCGCAGGATCAGCCGTCTGGAGCAGCGAGACATCCGTGTACAGGCGCACGCGTCCATAGCTGGCAATGCGGCGTTCCAGGCTGGCCAGCAGACGGCTCACATCGTTATCTTCGCCGGGCGGAGCGGCCTTGCGAAGCATACTTTGTAACTCATTGGGATCGCGTCCCTCGCTCAAAGCCCGGCTGAGAGTACGCGCAGTCAGGGCATAGACGAGCTTTTCATCCTGCACCCCTCTGCTCTCGGCGAACTGCTCAACGCAGGCGATCAGTGGCCAGTTCGCGGACTGACAGGTGATGAGCAATTGATCGGCGGGAGAAATGGCCAGTGCCTCCGCAGATGGTTCGCCTGAGCCGTCCGCGTGCTCCGGCAGGGCATGACCATGAAAAAGCAGGCGCGCCACAGGAGTCAGACGAAAGGCCAGGAGTTGATCGTTCGACGACAGCGCAAAATCGCAGATGCCCCACCAGTGCAGCGGTCCCTGCACAAGATAGGCCAGATAGCGTCCTTCGGCCCGCAGCCAGTCCGCGAGCTGAGTGGGATGCAAAGGGCGGCCCTCTTCCTGCTCAATCCACCAGTGCGGCGAAGGAAAAAGGCGCTGGCGGCGCTGGAGAAACGTCGGACGCAGACGATAGACGAAACGCGCAAAAGCGGAAAAATTGATCCATTCACCGATGGGCACCTGAGCCAGCAGGGCCAGCAAATCCTGGCGCGCCTCACTGCTCTCCTGTTCCAGTTCGCCACGGCGCAGATCAGGTTGATTGAGCGGCGTAGCCCGGCAACGCACGCGTAAGCCATGCTCAAACAGCTCATAGAGTTCGGCATAGGATGGCTGATTGAGCCAGCGCGTAAACAGTTCATGCAGCACATCGGAGCGCGCAGGCCCAAGCAAAAGCTGAGCCGCGTTGGCCAGAACGCGCAGATCGGGCTGCCAGTTCTCTTCTTTATACAGCAGATTGTTCAAACGCAGAAGGCGTACAACAAACCGCAAAAAGGCGGGCGGGCGCTCCAGAGCCGCGCCAGCGGTTTCAATCATCGACGCCGACGGCTGATCCTCTGGAGGCGGCAAGGCCAGCGAACCATCGGCGGGCGGACGAACAGAGAGCAGGGAGCCGCTGCGAGTCCGCTTCTCATGCGGTTCGACGGGAAAGTGATCCAGCGCGCGAGCGACCAGCAGCAGATCGGCCAGCAGAGTATACGGCTCGGCCAGGTGCAGCACAGGCAGCGCGGGATTGGTCCCTTTGCCATAGGGCACCTCGACATTAAAGGGCGTCACCGGCAAAGCGACATGCAGAGCTTCGCGCACCTCCTGGGGAATGTACCAGCTGATATCCAGCGACGACAGGCCGGGATGAAAACGCTGTTGCAGCGAGTGATTAAAGCTGGTGCGCACAATCAACAGCCGGGCCTGAAGCGCGACCAGCATCTCCTGCAAGTTGCCGGCATTGCCCAGGGAAAAACGCTCAAAGAGGCCGCGTAAATCCTCATCGCTCATCGAGCCTCCAGCCAGAGCAAAGGCCGCCAACAACTGCCGCTGCGGCTTCTCAAGTCCGCTCACCACGCGCCGGATCGCCTCCGGTTGATGCAGTGTCTCGATCATCACCTCGGTCAACTGCTGTTTGCTCAAACCGGATTGCGTGATGCCGTACTCGCGAGCCAGCGCACGCAGTTCGCTCAAACCAAACTGCGTCAGCGTCTCACCGATGGTATTGACAGCCTGATAACGAGGCGGCAACGGAGCGTACTGAGGCGCCGCTGGCGGTGCGGAGGCACGCGCGGGCGGTGCGGAGGCACGCGTGGGCGGTTCAACAGAAACAGGCGGCTCTTTCGGCACAATGCTAGCCTTACCAGGCTCCTCTGGAGCAGATTCAGATACGGGCAGAGACGCAACAAACGTATGGGAGCGCGTCACCCATTGATACAGGAGGGCAGCGGCATGAGTACAGAGAAGCGCGGCCTTTTTCCCACACGAACACACCACTTCGCACTCACGAGTATTCAGCACTTCTACCTCAACGGTAAAATCCTGAGCAGAAGAAGAGGAGTTTCCCACTCGTCCCTGGCTCTCTCCTGCCTGCTCAGCAATCCCATACACGCCCCCGGCGATGGGAACATCAGGTATCGTCACAATGCCTGAGAGGCGCGCTCCCTGCCGTTTCGTGGCCGCAATATGTCCGTGGCGGCAATATTCTTGTCCCAGAGACGCGTTTGCCAGGCCGGCCAGACCAACGATATCAGCCTCGCGCAAACGCTGTAGCACGCCGGGCACAACATCATCCATACCTGATTTACCCACATTTAAGCACATCTATCACTAAGAATTGCAACCATCATAGCACGAAGCGTCACAAGCGGTCAAACGCCCATCCCCTCACGCCAGGGCCGTGTGTCGTCCCCTGACATTTCTGCTATAATAGAAGCAATGCTATTGCCAGGGCCGATGCCAGTACCCTCAGCAGAAAGCGCGCTCGACGCGCAACCAGCGAGTTTCTGACGCGAGGATGATGCCTGGCAGGGCAAAAGTCTCATGACTTTGTATGAGGAGATATCTATCCATGCAAAACCAAACCACAGTTACGGCGACGGAGCCGGTTACTGAGCACCGCCAGGCCTATGGAACGGCCAAAACAGAGAACCTGAGCGATTCAGGCTGGTGGCGCGTACTCCTGCCCCTGGTTGTGCTGGGCGGCAGCCTGGCCTTGCTCGCCATTCCGCTGATCTTTCTCGTCCCGCTGCTGATAAAATCGTTTGACCCGCTCTATGCCGCCAATGTTCAGCATACGCCGCTGACCTGGCTCTGGATCGTCATGATTCTGCTGATCGTCGGTTTGAGCCTGGTCATTATTCGTGGTCTGATCAAAATATTTTTCACCCAGGCCGGCAATTATCGCTAAGCGGTGTACTGGCAGAGAAATCAGGAGGAGCCTGCGCGGCTCCTCTGCTCATGTCGGCAGGGCTACGCCTTCCAGGCTGAGCAGCCAGTGCTTCATAGGCAATCCTCCACCGTAGCCGGTCAGGGTGCCATTGCTGCCAATCACCCGATGACAGGGAACAATCACCGCAACCGGGTTGGCGCCATTGGCCGCGCCGACCGCGCGCACAGCCTGCGGGCGTCCAATATTGGCAGCGATCTGGGCATAGGTACGCGTCTGGCCATAGGGAATGCGGTAAAGTTCCTGCCAGACAGCCACCTGAAACGCCGTACCGCGCAAATCGAGGGCGCACGAAAATTGCAGCGGCTCACCCGCGAAATAGCGCTGGAGTTGCTCTATGGCCTGAGCCAGCGGCGCGACTGTCCCGGCTTCCACCACCTGCCCGATCTGGAGCCGGCGCTCCAGCCAGGCCAGACCAGCCTCCCGGCTCGTTCCCGGTGTCCCCATCCAGCACACGCCCTGCTCCGTGGCGATCACCGTACATTCCCCCTGTCCACTGGCCAGACTGCTCCAGTAGAGCGTCTCAACCGGCATCTTCGTTTTCGCAACGACAAACATCGTGGCCTCTCTATCTCGTCTCTGTTTGGACGCATGTTCGTGCGCAAAGTGTAGCCGGAAACAGGGCGTCCGTCAAGTCCTCGCCCCCATTCGTCCATGCCCCATGCGTCCGTCGCACTATTCAGCGGCCATGAGTTGATTCGTCCGGGCGGCCATGATGAAATCGTTTTTGTGCAGACCTCCGATTGAGTGTGTCCACCACGCCACCGTGACCTTGCCCCATTCGGTGAGCAAGGCCGGGTGATGTCCTTCACGCTCCGCCAGTTCGCCGACGCGATTGGTAAAGGCCAGCGCACGCGCGAAATCTGGAAAGGTAAAAGATCTGGTGAGGCGCTGCATACCGTCATCCTCAACCACCTTCCAGCCTTGAATCTGCCCCAGGTACTCGGCAATTTCCGCGTCATTAGCCGGCGCAACGCCCCCTTCACAGGGAACACAGTGCGTCTGATGAAGTTCATCCATAGTTGGCCTCCTTTTCTCCGCAAATTGGAATCACCATCTCCCATACTAATAACACGATCCAGGCAACTTTGCAAAATACCGCCTGCCAGACGGCCAATTGGCCAGAATCAGCAAAAGCAGCGAGCGAACGGCTTGTAGGAAAGACATCTCCCATGTATACTTTTACATGAATCAGGCGTTTTCTTGTTGATACAGTGCGATAAGGCCACCCGGCAGGTGGACAGTCTTTTGAC
>DASZXF010001184.1:0-5651 GCA_035546055.1 Ktedonobacteraceae bacterium | reverse complement strand
CCCCCCCCCCCCCCCCACCTCCTCCAAGCCTTGCGAAGCGCCGCAGGCGCTGAGGAGTCCACCATGATGTTCCCAACGGGATCTGATCTTTCTGAGGCGGCACCAACCGCTGATTGCACCCTGCCCTCCTCTGTTGGGATGAGGTTTGGCGAGCGCTGCACTTTTCCTTGGCATGAGGAGGGGAAACGCGCCCTGGCGGCGCCAGTAGTTGGTCAAGGTCCAAACGCAAGGCCAGCCAGGCGGGAGTGCAGAGGGCGGCAGCCCTTTGCCGGGGAGCGGGGTGTCCCCGTCTTTCCCCTCTTCCCGCGCCGCCGCAGGCGGCGCACGTTTCGCATGGAATTTGACCGTCTACTAGAAAGGGGATGACCGATAAGAGAAAAGGCGGGTGGGTGAAGGGAGCAGGACTTTGCATGAGTTTTGTGCGCAAAAACGCTATTGACAGCGCTCGCGGGAAAATGCTATGCTCTTTTATAAAAGAACGCTGGAAAAGTTGCAAGGTATGTTGCAAGAATGCATGGACCTGCACTGACCTTTCCAGTCATGCTATTGAACACGGTTGTCTCGATCAAGGAGGATGTGCTTTGTGCCGGCAGGAAGAAAAGGGCATCAATCTGGTCAATGGATCATGTTCAGGGCTGCTGTTGTGGATTTTTTTGCGGAGATAGAAGGATGGATCTCGCGAAAGGAGCACACAGAGGTATGGAACAGATACATGCTGTTCGTTTGTTTGAGCATCATTCTCCCTCTGTTACACATAGAGAGTATACCGCAGGCATGAGCAGCGTCAGGTCTGCGAAAAAGCAGATTCTCATCATTGATGACTCCCCCACAGTTTGTGCCGTGGCTGAACTGGCTTTGCGCCAGGAAGGCTACTCCACGCGCGCGTTCGCTGATGGGATCGCGGCGATGAAATGGCTGCTGCGTTCGGAGTCCTGGTCTCCCGATCTGGCCATTGTGGACATTGGTTTGCCGAAAATGGATGGCTACGAGGTCATTCGCCATTTGAAGGCCAATCCGCGTCTGGCCAATGTCGTCTGTATCACGCTGTCCGCGCGCGATGGCACCGTCGATCAACTGAAAGGTAAACTGGTCGGGGCGCAGATGTGTCTGATCAAGCCATGTCCCGTGCAGGTTCTGTGCCGGGCGGCTCGCGCCTGCCTGATCGGTAGCAGCGGAGCGCGGGCGGAGTGAGATGGCTCCGCGTGTCACGGAACCATCTCGCTCTGAGAGCATTTAGCCAAAGATGCCTGGATCAAGGGAGGCCGGCTGCTCGCATGAACTGCTCAGTGTAATGTGACGGCCTTCCTGCGCGGATTCGTGCAGCGTTTGCATGATATCCAGCACATGAAAAGCCAGCTTCTCACTGGCCTTATGGCGCGTACCGGTGCGCAGCGCATAAGCCATATCGGCCAGGCCAATTCCACGAGAATTATCAGTGTATCCTCGCGTAATCGGCACCTCGCGCCACTCCGCTTCACCCATGCGCCTGACCTGAATGGGTCCGCCAAAGGTATTCGGATCAGGTACGCGCAACGAACCCTCAGTTCCATAAATTTCGATGTTTGGCAGATGATGACCCCAGACATCGAAACTGGTAATCAGCGTGGCGATGGCGCCATTGGCAAACTCCAATGTGCCGGCGATATGGGTAGGCGTGTTGACCTTGATCATTTCGCCCTTGTGCGGCTGACTGGTGATCTCGCGTTCGGGGAAAGTGATGCGTGTGGCGCTGGAGACGCGCCGCACCGGTCCCATCATAGCGATCAGCGCCGTCAGGTAGTACGGTCCCATATCGAACAGCGGGCCTGCGCCGGGCTGGTAGAAGAAATTGGGATCGGGATGCCAGCTCTCGGGGCCGTGGCCCAGGAAAAAGGCCGTAGCCGCGATGGGCGTACCGATGGTGCCCGCGTTAATCAGGTCAATGCAGGTTTGAATACCGCCGCCCAGGAACGTATCGGGTGCGCTGCCAATCAACAGCCCGCGTTCCTCAGCCATCCGCAGGAACGCCTGACCTTCCTCGCGATTGAGGGCCAGGGGTTTTTCTCCATAGACCGACTTCCCGGCGCGCAGCGCGGCCATGCCGATTTCCGCGTGAACGGCGGGAATGGTCAGGTTCAGCACCACCTCGATCTCCGGGTCATCCAGCAGTTCCGCCACGCTCAGCACTTTAGGAATGCCATACGCGGCGGCCTGGCTCTCGGCGCGTTCTCTCACCTGGTCCGAGCAGGCGACAATGTTCAGAATATCGAACGTGCGCGGCGCTTCAAGGTAGATGGAACTGATTTTTCCACATCCGATGACGCCGACCGTAACTTTTTCAGGTGTACTCACGGTGCTTCCTTACTCCTATGCTAGTTCAGGCAGGGTGCGCAAAAAGTCCAGCGAGCGCTGAGCGCTTTCCAGCGAAGGAATGCGCGGCTGGTCATTTTCCACAATATAACCCTGCGCGCCAGCCGCGCGGGCTGCCGCGACAATCTCCGCGATGGGCAGCGTGCCGGCGCCTGCTTCGGTAAACGTGCGTTCCGGGCTCATATCCTTGACGTGAATCAGGATCAGGCGTTGCTGGCGGCGCTGCATGTAAGCCACGGGATCAACGCCGGCGAAGGCCGCCCAGTAGGTATCCAGTTCAAGAGAGACATTGGCCGGGTCGGTGTGTTCCAGCAGGTAATCGAGCACCAGCGTGGGATCTGCATCGCTAATGGGAGCAAACTCAAAATCGTGGTTGTGATAGCCAAAGGTCAGCCCCCGCGCCCTGGCCGCGCCGCCAATCTTGTTCAGCGACTCCGCCAGGGCGGGCAGCGCCTCGGCTGTGCGCAGCGCTGGCGGCAGCCAGGGCGCGATCAGGTACGGGCAGCCAATAGCCTGAGCGTAATCAGCCTCTTGCTCAAAGCGCTGTTCCAGGCTCTCCAGCGAGACATGCGAAGAGAGCGCCCGCAGGCCGGTTTCAGCCAGCAACCCCTGCATCTGAGGGACGGACAGATTACCATAACCGGCAAATTCTACAGCCGTATAGCCCAGCGCGGCAACGCGCCGGAGTGTACCCGCGAAATCGCGCGCTGTTTCATCGCGGACGGTGTACAATTGCAATGCGATAGTCATAAACAACAGTGCTCCTTGGGTTAGAAAGAACAGGGATAGCGTTTAGAGACCAGCGTCTTTCTGATCTTCACGTAAAGAACAGTCGGGAGGGAGGCTGATCTCTACCATCATACCACCAATTGCTGAATTTACCAGGGGGTATTTATCAGGGGAAATGTATCAGGGGAGATTTGCCAGGGAAGGTTTATCGGCTATTAACGGCTGAGAAGTGTTACAATGATGGGTATGGTCGCGTGTTCGACGAAATACTTCAAAGGAGAAAAGGTCATATGTCTCAAATCAAAGGGCCTGCGCTCTTTCTGGCTCAGTTCGCCCAGGATATTCCCCCCTATGATACATTGGAGAACATCACTCGTTGGGCGGGCGAACAGGGCTTTCTAGGCGTGCAGATCCCGGCTGATCCGCGTTTTATCGATCTGGAGAAAGCGGCGGAGTCAAAGCAGTATTGTGACGATCTCAAGGGTCAGTGCAGTGGGCTGGTGGTTACCGAACTGGCCACGCATCTGCTGGGTCAGCTTGTAGCCGTGCATCCGGCCTATGATGTCCTGTTCGACTCCTTCGCCCCCGAAGCGCTGCGCGGGCATCCCAAAGAGCGGACGGAATGGGCAGTAGACCAGATGATCAAGGCGATCAAAGCTTCGAGCAATCTGGGTTTGCGGGCCATGCCGACGTTTTCCGGCGCCCTGCTCTGGCATACCGTCTACCCCTGGCCGCAGCGGCCTGCCGGGCTGGTAGAGTTGGGCTTCAAAGAACTGGCGAAGCGCTGGGAGCCAGTGCTCAGAGCGGCTGATGAGTATGGTATCGACCTGGCCTATGAGATTCATCCGGGCGAAGATTTACACGATGGTGTGACCTTCGAGCGCTTCCTGGCGGCCACGGGCAATCATCCCAGGGTCCATATTTTGTATGACCCCTCGCATTTTATCCTCCAGTGCCTGGATTATATCGGCTACCTGGACTACTACAAAGATCACATCAAGGCCTTCCACGTCAAAGATGCCGAATATCATCCCTCGCCGCGTTCGGGCGTCTACGGAGGCTACCAGGACTGGCAGGACCGGCCAGGGCGTTTCCGCAGCACAGGCGACGGGCAGGTTGATTTTAAGCGCGTCTTTTCCAAACTCACGCAAAACGGCTTTGACGGCTGGGCGGTGCTCGAATGGGAATGCTGCATCAAGGACTCGGTGCAGGGAGCGCGCGAAGGCGCCGCATTTATCCGCAGTATGCTCATCGACGTGCCAACCAGAGCCTTTGACGACTTCGCGGGCGGCGTCTACGACGAGGCGACCAATTATCGTATCCTGGGGGTGCAACAATGACACAGGAACTTGCCGGGAGAAAACTGCGTGCCGGTATCGTCGGCGGTGGTCAGGGTTCATTTATCGGCGGCGTTCATCGCATCGCCGTAGAACTGGACGGCCAGGCGGAAGTGGTGGCCGGCGCGATGTCCGCCGATCCTCAACGCGCGGCAGCCTCGGCGCGCGCCTGGTACCTGCCGCGCTCATATGCCAGCTACCAGGAAATGGCCGCCACGGAGGCCGGATTGGCCGATGGGATTGATTTTGTCATGATCACCGTGCCAAATCACCTGCACTACCCCGTCGCCCGGGCCTTTCTGGAGCAGGGTATCCATGTCGTCTGCGACAAGCCCATGACCTTCAGCCTGGAAGAAGCGCGGGAACTGGTCAAACTGGTGGAGGAAAAGCACGTCGTCTTTGCCCTCACTCATAACTACACCGGCTATCCCGCCGTGCGCCACGCCCGCCATCTGGTGAGCAGCGGCGCCCTCGGCAATATCCGTAAAGTGCTGGTCGAATACCTCCAGGGCTGGCTGATGGAGCCGGAGGAGCAGAGCGGCAACAAGCAGGCAGCCTGGCGCACCGATCCCGGCAGATCGGGTATTGCCGGCTCCATCGGCGACATCGGCACCCACGGCGAAAATCTGATGGAGTACGTCACCGGTCTGAAGATCAAACAGGTCTGCGCCGATCTGACCACCTTTGTCGCCAACCGCCAGCTCGATGACGACGCCAACATGCTTCTCCGTCTGGATAACGGTGCGAAGGGCATCCTGACCTGTTCGCAGATCGCGGCGGGCGAAGAGAACGCCCTGGTGTTGCGCGTCTATGGCACAAAGGCCGGTCTGGAGTGGCACCAGATGGAGCCAAACACCCTGATCTTCAAACAGCAGGGCCAGCCGAGCCAGATTTTGCGCGTCGGTCAGCCTTACATGAGCAGCGAGGCCCAGGCCGGCACGCGTCTGCCCGCCGGACATCCAGAGGGTTTCCTGGAAGCCTTCGCCAATGTCTATCGCCTGGCCATTGCCGACATCCGGCGCCTGGCCGCCGGGGAAGCGCCCGCAGGCGGCTATCCCACCGTCTACGACGGTCTGCGCGGTATGCAATTTATCACCAGAGTCGTCGAAAGCTCACGCCAGGGCGGCATCTGGCTGGACTTCTAGCCATGCACATAAACATTGAAGCATACATATGTACAGCGCTGTACATATGTATGCTTCAATGTTTATGTGCATGGCTAGAAGTCCAGCCAGA
>DASZXF010001183.1:0-5421 GCA_035546055.1 Ktedonobacteraceae bacterium | reverse complement strand
TATCGTAATTGCGTGTTCTATTCTTTATGGATAGGTTAGCGTTCTGGCCTGTCATACCTGCCTATCCTCTCGGGATAGGAGAAACCATGGCCCTTCTCTACATGAAGATATCAGTCCTCCCCAATGTTTCCAGCACCGCGCGTTTCCCCTCCCCACCCAGGGGAAATGATGAGGTTTGGCGAGCGCTGCGCGCTTGCCAAACCTCATCCAAAAAAAAGAGGAGTGCGGGGCGCAACCAGCGCTTGAGGCCGCCTCTGAAACAGTGGGGAGGACTCATGCGATAAGCTGTTTGATCCGAAGGTCAGCGATGCAAAGGGATGCCTTTCAGCACTTTTTCAACGCTTTTCTTTTCGGCCCACATGGCCAGCCCTACGATATTCAGGTCGGTTGATTGATAGACTTTGACGGCTGCCCGGTTGTCGTCGTCGTTGTTGGTGCTAAATAACTCTTCGGTGAAGAGGGAAAAGCGCACCTGGCGCTGGAGCGCGCGATTGTAGATTGTCTTCATCTGCTCGCGATTCGCGCTAAACACCATCACCGGCTGCCTGAACATAGGCAAATAGGTATTGCCGGAGCCGTCTTCATAGGGCTGACCAAGAATGCCATCAACTGTCCCGGCGATGCCGCTGGTAGTAAACGCGGTGATATTGAGTTTTTGCCAGGTTTCCAGATCATCACGCACTACTACCGCGATTTTTGTATCGAATTGCATAGCTTCTCCTATCTTAACGTTGTGAAATCAGCAGGGATTGAGCGGAGCGTCCGACCAGGCCGCGCTCGTCATACAGCGCCGAGGTGGTCAATCCCACGCCTTCGCTTTGCAGGAGTGTGGTGGCCTCCAGGCAGATCCATGCGCCTGCCGGGGAGCGCAGGCAGTGAACGGTCAATTCGGGAGGAATGAACAGCCAGGAGCGAATATCCAGCGGACTGCTGATGCCGTTGGCCGAGTCGGCGGAGGCGATTAAGCGTTGAGCCGGGCTGGTCGTTTCGCCGGCCAGCAGGGGATAGCGCAGGCGCACCCAGGCCGTGGCTGCGCCGGGCTGAGCATATCCCCCGCTGACGAAGCGCCATTCCGTCGCTGAGAGAAAGCCGCATTGCCATTCAGGTGTGGCTGTGGATGTAGCATCCGATGAAGGGAGAGCTGGAGCCTGTTCTATCTCTGGCGCAGGCGGACGCTCGGACGAGACACGCACTCGCCAGCCTGCCGCGCGCATGACTGGCCGCCCGTCATGTTCAAGTACTGCCTCCAGCAGTTCAACACTCCGGCCAGGTCGCAACAGTCGCGCGGTGGCCCGCAGCCGATCTATGGGAACCGGCCCAAGGATCTCGATGGTGACGCGCGCCAGCAGCATATCAGGACGAGGCTCGCATTGCTCCATCTGCCGCACCAGCAGGGCGCCCGGCGGGCCTCCATGCTGAAACTGGGGATTCCATGGACCTTGAGTGTGCCGGGTGGCACGAAAATAATCATCTCCTTCTGGTATCCAGAACGCGGAGTCACTCATTGTTCCCTCCTCTGATCCGCTCCATTGTGGGCGTTAGCTCGCCTGAGAAGCTGCAGCGTCTGCACCGCAGTCTCTCGCTGGCCACTGACGCGCAGTTGTCCGCTCGCCAGTACCTCTTCCAGGTCGCGCTGCCCCCGGCAAAACAGGTAAAGCGTCTCGCTGCTGGTGATAATACTGGCCTGAGCTTCGTGATACGGTCCCCGGCCAGCGATAGCACGCCCGGAGCGTATACGTAGATGGTGATGTTGCCCATCGAGTTGTACATCAACATTCAACGCCTGCCTGTTCTCGGACGAGCGTCGGGTACCGGCAGCCAGACTTTGCAACAGCCAGAGAGGATGTTCATGTGGACCCGCCCCCGGCGGTGGCAACAAACCGCTTCCCCAGCGACCCAGGGCCGTAACCGCCTCATCAAGCTGCCTGCCGCGCGTTGTCAGTTGATAGACACGCGCCGCCCCTGGTGGGGGTAAATCCGTGACTTCGATCAGACCATTCTCCTGCATTTCGCGCAGACGCGTGGCCAGCAGACCATTGCCTATGCCCGGTAAAGTTTGTAGAAGGTCGCTGAAACGCTGAGGTCCGGCAAAAAGTTCGCGCACAATCAGCAGGGTCCAGCGCTCCCCTACCACGTCGAGAGCCTGAGCCAGCGCGCAAGCTTGCTCATATGTCCGTCTGGGCATAAATCTCCTTGTATAAAAACAGGTAGTTTGTCCTACCCGATAGTATACACAACAGGATGCTCTGTGACAAGACAGAGCACTTACGAGGGTGCGGTGCATGTTGTTGCACGCTGAACCACATCCCACTTACGAGAAGGCAAGAACAAGCAAGCCTTGCCGGCGCTGCACTGAAAATTGACATCTCTTCAATGGAAATGCTACAGTAAAGCGTGAGCAGGCAATTAGTAGCACAGTTCATTGCAGAATAGGATAAACATATGACAACGAAGCGCATACTGGGCGTTTTTCCTCATCCCGACGATGAAGGCACGATGAGCGGCGCCCTGCTGAAATATGGTCAGGCAGGTATGGAAACGGGTTTGATTTGCATCACGCGCGGCGAGGTCGGCGAGATTGCCGATCCCGCACTGGCCACGCCTGAGACGCTGGGTGAAGTGCGTGAGGGCGAGATGCGCGCGGCTGCGCAGGAACTGGGAGTACACAATCTCTGGTTCCTCGGCTATCGCGATTCAGGTATGGCCGGCACCCCGGAAAATAACGATCCGCGCGCCCTGGTTCAGGCCAATCCCGCCGAGATTGTCGGGAAAATCGTCGCGGTTATCCGCCAGTTCCGCCCCCAGGTCATTGTTACGTTCGATGAAACAGGTGGCTATGGGCACCCGGACCACATCGCGGCGTATAAACACACCACCAGCGCCTTCTACGCGGCGGCGGACGCCGTTCAATACCCCGAACTGGGAACGGCCCACCTGGTTTCAAAGCTCTACTACAGTTCATTTCCTCGTAGCGCCTTGCGCAAAATGGGCGAGTGGATACGCGAGCAGAACGGACAGGTCGAGGAATGGGTGACAAAGCTCGACCCGGAACAGCTCGGTCTGCCCGACGAGCAGATTGATGTGCGCCTGGACGTGGAAGAGTTTCTGGAGGCCAAGGGCCGTTCCTGGAGCAAACACCGCACACAGCTCAATCCCAACAACGCCATGGCCCAGATTCCCGAAGACATTCAGCGCCAGTGGAGACGCTACGAATATTTCCACCTGGCCGCAACCCGTGTTGGCCACGATGTCGCAGGCGAAAACGACCTTTTTGCCCGCGTTTAAGCCCCACAAAAGGAGTGGAGGCCGCTATCTACAAGAGCGGCCTCCTCTTTTTGCTCCGCGCCAGCAGGCTATTTCTTGCCCAGTTTGGCCAGCACCGCTCGCTTCACCAGATGAATCTCTTCAACCTTCAACAGCAAGATGCCGCCGATGTATACGGCTACAGCCAGGCCACCAGCCACGATTACCGTAAGAATCTGGCCGAACAGGTGGTCGAGCGCAAAGAGCGGAACAAACCCCAGCAGCGCCAGCGCTCCCCAGGCAACCAGGCCCATCGCGGCGGCGGCAAGACAGATCTTCAGAATAGCCGGAAGAGTCTTACGAATATGCAGCGACCCGATGGACAGACGCAACAGAATAAGCAGGATGAGCGCATGCGAGGAATTCTGCACCGTATTGGCAAAGGCCAGCGCGGCCACTCCGATTGTGCTATAAAAAGGCAGCGCGACAGCCAGGTAGAAAAGCATGCTGACAATACCAATGATTACCGGAGTTTTGGTATTCTTACGCGCATAGAAGGCCGCGATCAGCAATTGATCCATGGCCACAAAGGGCAACTGATAGGCATAGTTTTGCAGGGCCAGCGCGCTCAGATCGCCGTCCTTGAGGCTGTAGCGATGATGAGAGAAAATCACATAGACGACTGGTGTGCGCAGGACGAGCAGACCGACCATGGCGGGAATCATCAGCAACAGACCAAGGCGGATACCCAGCAGCAGCGTTTCTTTAAAGCGCTCGGTGTTGCCCTCGCGTGCGTGTTCCGCCAGGGTGGGCAGGACCGCGACAGAGAGCGCCTGAGCCACCAGACCCACAGGAAACTGAATGAGCGTCGTGGCGGTCGCCATCGCAGTGGTCGCGGCTGCGTGCTGAGGAGTATTTGAT
This sequence comes from Ktedonobacteraceae bacterium, assembly GCA_035546055.1. GTDB lineage: Bacteria > Chloroflexota > Ktedonobacteria > Ktedonobacterales > Ktedonobacteraceae > Paraktedonobacter. The sequence goes on along the minus strand of DASZXF010001183.1, from coordinate 1,257 downwards.
TGCAGGTGCAGATCCAGAAAGACCAGGGCCATCGAAAAGACATAGCTGATGGCAATTGGCCAGTACAGGCGATAGATGCGTTTCAGGGCCGGGTGTTTGAGGTCCAGCACAAACATATAGTAGAGTTTGCGGCTGCGTATCCCCGGTAAAAGCAGAACAATCTGGCCAGCCGCGCCGATCAACAGACCAATGGGCAGCATAATCGGTCCCCAGACCTGATTGCCGATCAGCCCAAAGGCCAGCGCGCCCAGAATGATGCCCGCGTGATAGGCAGCCGTGGCAAAAGCGGGCCAGCCGAAGGTCTTGAGCGAGAAAAGAGCTGCCAGCAGGACCGCGAATGGTCCCAGAACCACCAGCGAGAAGAAAATGATCTGCGAAAACTGCAGCGTCAGCGCTTTATCAGCTCCCTCGTACCCGGAAACCAGCGTGTCCACAAACCAGGGAGAGATAAGTAGATAGCCAAGCGAAGCAATGACAGCAATGATGAGAATCAGGTTGACGACGGTAAAGACGACCCGGCGCATTTCCTGGCGCTTTTCCGGGGCAGCATAATCGTTAAACACAGGGATCAACGCGCCATCAGTTGAGCCGTTGACCAGCAATTGATAAAAATTATTGACCGGCGATAGCGCGGCATTAAAGGGCGAGGCAATCGCTGTGCCCTGCGAGGTGACGACGATCTGGCGCACCATGCCGAGCAGACTGCTGCCCAGGTTGCCAATGGAAACCAGCGCGGCTGACCTGACCAGGTGCCTGCGCTCGCTTCCCTGAGCCTCGCTGGCCGTTTTCACCGGCACTTCCGGCTGCTGTCCCACGATACTGGCCGGGTCAGCAGTTTCGGTCATAAGCGGCACCAGTTCAATTGGAGCGGCGCTCTCCTCTGCTTCGGACTGGTCAGCATCGGCAGGGCGCGCATCAGGTTCATCATCTTCAATGCGTTCCTCTGGCCTGCGCTCAAAAGCCTGCTCGCCGGGCTGTGACTCGTCCACTATCTCAGGAGGCAAAACGGCAGCGTCCCTGTCCACTTCAACAGAGCATGTATCCCCATCCACTTCACCTTCCGCCAGGGTGGAACTGCTCACTGCATACGCCACCACGGCCTCTGCGGAATGGTCGTCCGCCTCGCGCTCAGTTTCCAGAGACACCGCAGCCTCGCCAGGCTGTTCGATCAGCGTTTGCTCATCCTCCTCACCGGCAGTCTCTTCCTCACTCAAGCCATTGAGCGACTCAGATAGAGAGGCAAGAGGCTTGTCTGTA
>DASZXF010001182.1:0-5444 GCA_035546055.1 Ktedonobacteraceae bacterium | reverse complement strand
CCCCCCCCCCCCCCCCCCCACCTCCTCCAACAAAGAACCAGGGCGAGTCGCGCAGCGACGAGGAGTCAAAGAAGGGGTTCGCCTACGGTATCAAAGTTGGGGATGACTCATGAAGCCTTGAGGCGCTGGAAAAAGTGGGGAGGACTGATATCTATGAAAAAACGCAGACCTCTTGCAGCCGTTCGGCGAGAAGTTTATACTAGAGCCGATTTTAGATGGCTCTGGGAAGCAACTTTTCCCTGGCCAGGACAGAGGAATAATGTGTTAAAGTCAAAGATCGTGATTCGTCGGTTGCGTCCATTAGCCCTGTGCATCACGGCCATTCTGGGATTGGCTGTGCGCCTCTATGGGTTAGATTGGGATGAGATGCTGCCTCGTTCGCAATGGATGACCCATCTTTACGGCCTGGGAGCAGGTCAGGGCGCGAATTTTCATCCCGATGAGCGCCAGATTATGTATCAGGTTATCAAGTTGCAATGGCCGACGAGCTGGGCACAGTTTATGAATCAGGCCAGCTCGCCGCTCAACCCGCATTTTTTCGCTTATGGCACTTTTCCGCTTTATCTCCTGGCATCGGTAGGAAACATCCTTTCCCACATTTCTACCTGGCTGACCGCTTTTATCAACTGGCTGGGAATGGTTTTGCATACATCCTGGCACGTCAGCCAGCTTTTGCCGATGGATTTCGCGCATCTGACCCTGACCGGGCGGACGCTGAATGTCCTTTTTGATACGGGCACGATCCTGCTGACCGCCTGGCTGGCTCTGCTGCTGACGCCCGATCCCACACCTGACCGCCGACGCGCCTGGTCGGTAGCTCTGCTGGCGGCGGCCTGTGTCGCCTTTACTCCCTTTGAGGTGCAGCAGGCGCATTTCTACACCGTCGATGTCATGGCCCTCTTTTTCTCCATGTTAACCCTTGTGGGTTGTGTCAAATTGATCCGCACCGAGCGCTCTGTCTCCTGGGCGCTGGTGACGGCCCTGGGGTACGGTCTGGGCCTGGCGACCAAAACGAGCACAGCCCCGCTGATGGTGCCGATTATCATCGCTCTGCTGCTGCGCTGGTACCATCGCCGTGATCTCTGGGAAGTGCTTATTCCCTTTGTCTACCTCTGCTGTCTGACCGCGCTGGTCTTTCTGGTGGCCATGCCCTATGCCCTGCTCGATTTCGGCGAATTTCGCGATCAGGTCGTCTACCAGGGCGATCTCGCACGCGGGCTGATCGATTTGCCCTATGTGCGCCAGTTCGCCGGGACAGTGCCGTTCCTCTATGAATTGCAAAATCTGGTAGTCTGGGGTCTGGGTCTGGTCCTCGGTGTCGTGGCTCTGGTCGGCATGATCTGGCTCTGCTGGCGGCTCTGGCGGCATGAGATGGCGAGCTGGCTGGTGCCGCTCTCCTGGGTGATTGTCTACGGCGGTATTAACTGTACCTTTTTTACCAAATACATGCGCTATCTTCTGCCCATCTATCCCCTGCTGGTGCTGATGGGTGCGTGTATGTTGATCTGGCTGACCACCCTGCCCACGGTGGAGTGGAGTCAGGTAAAGACGCGGATAGTTAAAATCAGCGGCTATGCTCTGATCGGCCTGGTGCTGGTGGGAACGCTCTTTCAATGCCTGGCCCTGGATACCATTTATAGCCAGCCAAATACGCGCATTCAGGCTTCACGGTGGATTTTTGCCAATCTTCCTCCCGGGACGGTTCTGACCTACGAGCAGTGGGATGATGCCCTGCCTGTCGTGGTGGATGGACATGATCCCTCCATCTATCCCCAGGCGAGCTACACGGATGCCCAGGGCAATACTCAGCAAGGACTGGATCTCTACGGCGATGATACAGTGGCCAAGGCGCACATGCTTGCCACCATGTTGATGCAGGTTGGCGCCATTACCATGCCTACCGACCGCCTGGATAAATCAATTCCGCGCCTGCCCGCGCGCTATCCGCTGACCATTCGCTATTATTCGCTTCTATTCAGCGGTCAGCTTGGTTTTCACCTGGAGAAGGAATTTGTGGATCGCCCCAGTTTCCTGGGCATTACCCTCGATGATAGCTGGGCCGACGAGAGTTACTCGGTCTTCGATCATCCCACTACCCGCATTTTTGTGCGCGATGCCGCCTTTCCCTTCAAGACAGTCGCGGACCTGGAAGCGTTTCTTCTGCAGGGCGTTCGTCTGCCGCCATCAAATGCGCAGCAGGGCGCCTCGCAGAAGCCCCTGGTGCTCAGTCCCGACCAGATTGCCGGCAACCAGAACTCGCCGCCCCTTGCTCAGCAGTCTCCCGCCGGCAGTTTCGCCAATCAGCACCCCGCCTTTTACTGGTGGCTGACCATCACCCTGCTGGGTTTGCTGGTCTATCCGCTGACCTTCCTCACCCTGCGCGGCCTCAAGGATCGCGGTTATCTCTTCGCCAAAACGGTGAGCTTGCTCCTGCTGGCTTACCTCTGCTGGCTGCTGGCCAACTGGCGGCTGGTGGCCTTCAGCCATCTCTCAAGCGCGCTCGTGCTGGGACTGCTGGCCAGCATGGCCCTGATCCTCGTGCTCTGGCTGCGGCGCACTCTCTGGGCCTTTTTGCGTGAACGCTGGCGTTTGCTTATCCTGGAGGAACTCCTTTTTACGGCAACCTTTCTGCTTTTCGTCGTGATCCGCTCGTTCAATCCTGACCTCTGGCAGCCCTCCTTTGGCGGAGAGAAGCCCATGGAACTGGCTTTTCTCAATGGTATTTTGCGCAGTCCATATATGCCCCCGCTTGATCCCTGGTTCTCCGGCGGCCTCATTAATTATTACTATTACGGCTACATCGTCATCGCCGCGTTGATCAAGCTGACCGGTATCGCCTCCACTACCGCTTTTAACCTGGCCATTCCCACGCTGTTTGCTCTGACCTTCACCGGCGCCTTTACGCTGGTCTATAGCCTGAGCCAGCGCCTTTCCATTGCCTTGCTGGGGGGCTATCTGGTCGCGCTGCTGGGCAATCTGGATGGCATTATACAGGTTTTGCAGCAATACGCCCTCCTCTGGCAGCATCAGCCTATACCCCTTTTTAACTACTGGCAGAGCAGCCGCGTCATTCCCTTTACGATCAACGAATTTCCTTTCTGGAGCTTTCTGTTTGCCGACCTGCACCCTCACGTCATCGCCATGCCGTTTTCTCTGCTCCTGATGGGCCTGCTGGCTTCCTTGCTGCTGACGCGGCAGAAGACCGCGCCCCGGCGTTTTTTCGCGCTTGAGGGCGAGGGGCGGCTTGCTCAGTTGCTCTTTTATCTCCTGCTGGCCTTTGTCTTTGGCAGTATTGCCTGTATCAATCCCTGGGATATGCCGGTCTGCGCGCTGCTGCTGGGGGCCGCGCTGCTGATGGACACCTTCTATACCTGGCGGGAGGCCGCGCCTGGTCTGCGCTGGCAGCGTGCCGGGGAAACCGTCTGCCTCTATGGCCTGCTCTGCGCGCTCAGTTATCTCGCCTACTGGCCATTTTACGCTTCATATCAGCAACTCTATGTCAATGGCACCGGCCTGGTCAGCCAGAGCACAGCCATGCCTGATTATGCTCGCGTCTTCGGCATCTGGCTCTTTCTCTGCGCCAGTTTTTTGCTTTTTGAACTGTATCGCTGGTGGCAATATGTGGCTGGTGTACACCCGGAATCCTGGCTGGCCGTGTGCTGGCGCTGGTCTGCCTGGCAACGTGTCGGCCTCTATCTTCTCCTCTGGACAGGCTTGCTGCTTGTGCTGGTCCTGCTGGGCACGCGTTTTTTGCTCGCTGCTCTGCTGGCGCTCGGACTCGCGCTCTTTTATCTGCACGGCATGCGCTCGACTCAGGCGCGCGATGAGCAGATCTGGGATGTTCGCCTGCGTTTTGCGTATCTCCTGCTTCTCCTGGGACTGACCGTGGCCCTGGGCATTGAGGTCGTCTACATTCGCGATTTCCTCGACGGCTCCTCGTATGCGCGTATGAATACCGTCTTCAAGTTTTCCATGCAGATCTGGCTGTGCCTGGGCGTCGGCTGCGCGCTGGCCGTTCAGCATCTCTGGCGCCATTTGAGAGGAATTGCCAGGCCGCTCTGGTCGGTATCTTTGCTGCTGCTGCTCCTGGGTGGGTCAGTTTTTCTCGTAGAGGGCACGTATGCGCGTATACAGGATCATCAGCAATGGATCGACACGCATACGCCGGCGCAAGACGCGCATTATACGCCAACGCTGGACGGCTTTGCCTTTGTGCGCGCCTGGTATCCCGGCGATGCCGAGGCCATCACCTGGCTGAATGGGCATGTCGACGGCTCCCCTGTGCTGCTGGAAGCAGCCATTCCCTACGACTTTACCTGGGCGAACCGTGTCTCTGTCTATACCGGTCTGCCCGATGTGCTGGGATGGCTCGGTCATGAGAACGAGCAGCGCTATCCCAATCAGGCCGCCAATCGCCTGGCTGATATCGGCCTGATCTATACGACGCATGATGTCGCTCTGGCCCTGGAACTACTGCACCATTATGACGTGCGCTATATCTACGTGGGCGATCTCGAACGCGAGGCCTATGCTCCTCAGTCCAGCGCGGGCCTCGACAAATTTGATAGCATGGCCCGGCAAGGCTTTTTGCGGCTGGTCTATCGCCAGGATGGCGTGGCAATCTATCGCGTGTTGTGAGAAGAAAGGGCCGAGTTTGCCTTTGACATCCTGGCCCTGATGTGGCATAGTAGGGGCGTCTTGTAAACCCATCTTTCTGATGCGAGGAGCACCCATGAACCTGTCACTGAGATAGCATCTTCTGGTTCTGGCCGGTAATATGTACTCGCCGGCATATGCTTCATGGCGCGCCAATCCGCTCTGGCGCTTTTTCGCGTGCCCGCGCGCCTCCAGACTCCTTTTACCACCTGTTTACTGTCGCTGAAACATCTGGTTGAGAAGGAGCATTTTCTGATGCGTTCTACCCATCTATCCCCCGCCGAGGAGCGGGAAGCGGGTTCCGCCCGCCCGTTATGGCGCAATGTCGATTTTCTGCTGCTCTGGAGCGGGCAGACGGTTTCCACACTGGGCACAAATATCTCGTCGCTGGCTCTGCCCTTGCTGGTGCTGGCCCTGACACACTCCCCGGCCCTGGCCGGTCTGCTGGCGGCGGCTCGTCAGCTCCCCTATCTGTTGCTCAGTCTGCCGGCGGGCGCGCTGGTGGACCGCTGGAATCGCAAGCGCACCATGATTGTCTGTGATCTGGTGCGCTGGCTGGCTCTGGGTTCGGTACCCCTGGCCTTCGCGCTGGGGCATCTCACCCTGGTTCATCTCTATCTGGTGGCCTTTCTTGAGGGCGCGGCCTATGTGCTGTTCAGTCTGGCGCAAATCTCCGCCCTGCCGCACGTCGTCACGGAACGACAGTTGCCGCGTGCCTATGCCCTTGATACCACTACCGAATACATGGGAACCCTGCTGGGACCGAGCCTGAGCGCCTTGATTATCGG
>DASZXF010001181.1:0-4818 GCA_035546055.1 Ktedonobacteraceae bacterium | reverse complement strand
ACCGTCACCTGACCTGCACCTTCCCCGCGCACTCCCTGACTATTCTGCGCCTTACCCTGAGCTAAGCGTGGATAATCGCTGATTATGCGCCTCCATCTGTGAATGTAGCGGCGCTGCTACATTCACAGATGGAGGTCGGATGGCGAAGAAAGCGCTATGTCCCGCTATGTCCCGCAACCCCGGGCTTCTCAGGGCTTGCCATATACCCGTTTGACTCTTCTGGCTTCCGGGGGCAAGGTGGCATGAGAACAGGGTTTCTCACAAATCAAGCCAGGGCCATCCCCAGCGAGGGTGCAGGGAGCGCAGCGTCCCTGCCGGGTGCGGGTGTCCCGCCTCTTTCTCACCTCTTGCATCTCGCCGCCATCGGTGGCAAACGACTGGTGAGAAACCCTGAGCATGAGAAAAGTATGTTACAATGGCAGAGGATCTCTGGTGTATGATAGAGAAGGAGTTTTGCAGATTCATGACCATTTCACCATCGATTCAGGGCGCAGGGGGCTATGATCCAGGGGAGCGGGCCGCGATTCTGCGCGAGGTGGAGGCGCGTTTCGCTCCAGAAGATGAGGTGTTGCGCGAGTGCGTGGCACGTATGGACCAGCCGGGCGGGCAGATTTCGCCGACGCAGGGCAAGTTGTTTCAGGTGCTGGCTCTGACCTGCGGAGCGCGCAAGATTCTGGAGATTGGCGCCTGCGCTGGCTATTCCGGCGTGTGGCTGGGGAGGGCGCTGCCGCCCGATGGGAAGCTGATTTCTCTGGAGATTGATCCGCGTTACGCGGAGATGGCGAGAGCCACTTTCGCGGCGGCGGGACTCTCCGAGCGCGCCGAGGTACGCGTGGGCGCCGCGCTTGATCTGCTGCCAGAACTGGTCTCCGAGGCTCCCTTTGATATGATCTTTCTCGATGCCGACAAAGTGCATAACTCGCGCTACCTGGAATGGGCGCTGACTCTCAGCCGTCCTGGCGCGCTGATTATCGCGGACAATATCGTGCGCCATGGACGTACCTACCAGACTCCTCCCCCGGACGCCAGCGCCGCCGGGGCCGCTGCATATACGCACGCTATCTTGCAGCATCCCCGCCTGGTGAGCGTGGCTCTGCTCAACGATGACGTGTACAACGGCATCGACGGCTTTTCGATCTCGCTCGTCGCATAAAGACGGGCGAGCAGAGCTTCCGTTGAGCTTGCTTATTTCTCGCTGATATCACATCATTGTGGAGTATTCTTTTGGCGATCAGGGCAGGAATGCATCTTGTTCTCAGGGATGGAGGGATGTGAAAGAGAGAGCTAGCATACAATGGCGAAGAGAAAGCTGACCGGTCCGGCACGTCCGGGAATCGACAGGGCGATGCGCTCCCTGGTCGATGCGCTGCCCCAGTTTGTCTGGATAGCCAGGCCGGACGGCTCTATTTCCTACAACAATCAACGCCTGATCGATTATCTGGCGCGCAAGGTTGAGCAGATGGAGGGCGCCGGCTGGCTGGAGGCGGTCCACCCCGATGACCGGGAGCGGGTCTGGAAGGCATGGCAGACGGCGCAGATAGAGCAGACTTACGAAATAGAGCACCGTCTGCGCCATGGCAGCGGAGCGTATCGCTGGATGCTGGTTCGCGGCGAACCCCAGCGCGATAGCCAGGGCGCTATTCTCTACTGGGTTGGCACCTGTACCGATATTGAAAAGCAGAAACAGGTCGAGCAGCAACTCGCGGAGAGCAAGCAAAATCTGTGGGTGCTGACCGAAATGGTTCCTCAATTGGTCTGGACCGCGCGAGCCGATGGCCAGACGGATTACTGCAATCAACGCTTTTGCGATTACACCGGCGCTACGGCGGAGCAACTGCTCGGGTATGGCTGGCGCCAGTTTGTCCATCCTGACGATATCGCGCACATGACGGTCATTCGCGACCAGGCCTTCGGCACGGGAAGTCCCTATGAGGTCGAATATCGCCTCAGAGAGGGCAAAACAGGTCGCTATCGCTGGTTCCTGGTGCGCGCTATGCCTATCCGCGATGAGGCCGGCCAGCTTATCAAGTGGTTTGGCACCTGTACCGATATCGAGGATCAGAAGCACATTGAGGACGAGTTGCGCCAGAGCCAGGAGCGAGTCAACGCCCTCATGAACTCGAATGTCATCGGCATCAGCGTTATCGAGGCCGGACGGATGGTCGACGCCAACGAAACTTTCCTGCGCATGACCGGTTATACCCGCGAAGACCTGCAAGCCGGATGCCTGAACGTCATGCAGATGACCGCCCCGGAGTACCGGGAGCGGACTCGCCAGGCGCACCAGGAACTGCACGCCCGCTGCTCGCTGACGCCCTACGAGAAGGAGTACATCTGCCAGGATGGCAGCCGTCTGCCTGTGCTGGTCGGCGGCACCCTGCTGCGGCGTCCATCCCAGGCGATTGGCTTTGTGCTTGACAACTCGGCGCGCAAGGAACTGGAGCAGCGCAAGGACGCCTTTATCAGTATGGCCAGCCATGAACTGAGGAATCCGCTCACCGCCCTGAAATTGCAGGCCACCCTCTTGCGCCGGCAAATGGACCGCCAGGGCATCCAGGCCTCCCTGCCAGCGCTCACCAGCATGGAGCACCAGATCGACATCATCACCCGCCTGGTAGATGATCTGCTGGATGTCTCGAAGATGCAGGCCGGGAAACTTGAGTATGTCTGGGAAACCATAGATCTCGATGCTCTGCTGGGCGAGATCGTCGAAACCATGCACCAGACCAGACCTGATCGTCGCATCCTGCTGAGCGGCGCCATAGGCGCGACGCTGAGCGGAGATCGCGATAGACTCGGACAGGTCTTCACCAACCTGCTCAGCAATGCCATCAAATATTCTCCCGCCGCCGAACCCATCGAGGTCGAGCTGTCAGCCTCCCCTGAGTGGGCCACCGTCCGCGTCCGCGATCATGGCCTGGGTATTCCACGTGAGCAGCGCGACAGAATCTTTGAGCGCTTCTACCGGATCGTCGACGCCAGGCGGAGGAACATTGCCGGTCTGGGCATGGGCCTCTACATCGTGGCCGAGATCGTCAAAAGCCACGGCGGAAGCATCACCGTGGAGAGCAGCGTCGGCCAGGGATCGACCTTCACCGTCACCCTGCCTCGCTGCCGGCCAGCGGAGCAGAAGTAAGGCCGGCGCCTTCCCGCCTCTGCTCACGCGCTCCCAGGGCTTCTGTCTTGTGACCGATCACATGTCAAAACACCGAATGTCCAGGGAATCTGCCGCTAAAACGCATTTCGAGGCATTACTATCGCTCTATACCCATTGATTTTCCTCAAATTTGCGGGTATACTATGTGTGACCGATCACAAAAGACATAGGAACCTTTCTCACGGAGCACAGAGAAGCTCAGGCGCGAGCATGGTAGCTCGTATGAGCGCATGAGCACACATCCTGTGCTGGTAACAAGTTTTTGCTGGTAACAGGCTACGGATGGCGAAACCGCACTGTTTCCGCCTGGAGAAAGAGGGATCTGCATGATACGGGTACGCGCTCCTCCGCCGAGGGGAAAAGATGGAGTGTTTCTATGCTCCCTTTGTCGGAGCAGCAAGCAGACGCAACGATTGCGTCGTGACTTTTTGCCAAGCATATTCAAGGAGGATAAAAACTGTGTTGCGCAAAGTAACGTTATTCGCGCTTATTCCCGCCCTGGTACTTCTGCTGGCGGTGGCGCTGGCCATGCCGCTGTTCGGTCCCGCGCAAAAAGCCAGCGCGGCGGGAGCGCCGGCTGATCCGCTGGTTGGCTATGGCGCCGGCACGACCGGCGGCGCTGGCGGCCCCACGGTGACTGTCAGCTCGCTTTCCGCTCTGGAGAGCGCGGTGAGCGGGTCGTCGGCCAAGATCGTGAAGGTCAGCGGCACCATCACCGGCGATACCGATGTGAAGGTCGGTTCAAACACGTCGATTATCGGCGTGGGGTCGACCGCTGCGCTGGTGGGCATCAGCCTGAACCTGGATAGCGTCAGCAATGTGATTATTCAGAATCTGAGCATTTCCTATGTGCTGGCTTCTGATACCACCGGTGATGCCATCCATCTTCAGGACGGAACCTCGCATGTATGGATCGACCATAATAATCTTTTCTCTGACATGAATCACGGGAAGGATTACTACGACGGATTGATCGATATCACCCATGCCGCTGATTACGTCACCATTTCCTGGAATCGCCTGCACGACCATTACAAGGTTTCGCTGGTTGGCCATTCTGACAGCAATGGCTCTGAGGACACCGGGCATCTGCATGTGACGTATCATCACAACTGGTTCTACAATGTGAATTCCCGCCTGCCCAGCCTGCGCTTCGGCACCGGCCATGTCTACAACAACTACTTCCAGAATGTTGGGGATAGCGCTGTCCATTCGCGCATGGGCGCGCAGATGTTGATCCAGAACAATGTCTTCCGCAGTGTTGATACGGCCATCACGACGACCGGCGATAGCTCGGAGGACGGCTACGCCAATGCCAGCGGCAATGACTACGGCGGGGCGACGGTGGATATCACCCAGGTGGGTAGCTTCACCCAGGCTCCCTATAACTACACGCTTGATGCGACCTCTGCGGTGATCGATGAAGTGACTGCCTATTCTGGCGTTGGTATCGTCGACGGCTCTGGCGGCGGCGGTGTGACCCCCACGCCGGGCACGACGCCGACGGCTGGAAGGACGCCGACAGCCACTCCCACCGTGGGCACGACGCCGACGGCTGTTCCGACAACTCCTTCCGGTTCGATCTACCAGGCTGAGAGCGCGAGTCTCTCCAACGCGAGCGTGGCGACCACGTATAGCGGCTATACCGGCTCCGGCTATGT
>DASZXF010001180.1:0-2472 GCA_035546055.1 Ktedonobacteraceae bacterium | reverse complement strand
CAGGCACGATACCACGTGCCTCCGCCTGGCGGAGCAACGCCACCATAGGTTCTCCCTCATCAACGAACAGGCGGATAGAGTTCTCCTGCTCGGCGAGCAGGAGGGCTCGCTCAAGAGCCGTCAGAGCCTGGGTTTTGTGCGCCGCACTCGCAAACAAGGCGAGCGCCTGCAAGACCAGGATTTCCAGGACACTCTTCATACGTGCTTTCACTTCGGCATCTGTTCGTAAGCGCTCCAGCAGCCGCAGCGCCCCGGCAAGATCCGCTCCCGCCGGGTTAAAACGTCCCTGAACAATGCGCAGGCGGGCAAAAGTCAGATATTCTTGCTCACGTGAGTAGGAAAGCTCGTCCGAGACCGAGAGACCGCTATCTTCCACCCAGCGTACCGCCTCCGCCAAATCGCCCTGCATCAAGGCGAGCCGGGCGCGAACTGCCCTGGCGCTGGCCAGTTGCGCGGGGGCGAACTGGCGAGTCTCGGCCAGCCTCATAAACTCCTCCATGACCGCGAGAGCCCGGGTATGGTTACCGCGTGCCTCGTGCAGGCGGGCGAGGGTGGCGTAGCCCTGCGTAATGGCATAGGCATCGAGCATCAGTGAGCCGCGCAGCGCTTCTCTTCCCTGTTCCAGGAGGCGTTCAGCCGTGTCAAGGTCATTCCATTCATAGGCGACTTCCCCCAGGCCAAAGCAGGCACCAGGAGAGATGAGAGCGCTTTGATGTTCTCCCTGGAGCTGCGCCAGCTGCTCATAGATCGCTGCCGCCTGCCGTAAACGCCCCTGGAGTCGCAGCAGACGAGCGTGCAACAGGATACTTATCAGGTAGAGAAACAGCTCAATCGCCGACAGGTCGCTTCTGATAGAGTTCCCGGAGGAGAGTCGAGCGACGCGCTGCTCTTCAATACGGCTGACCTCTCCGCTGAGGAGCGCGCGGTGGGCGGCAATCACACGAGCAGACGCCTGCACTTCCGGGGGGCAATGGGCAAGGTGATCCAGTGCCTGCTCTGCCAGCGCAACACTGCTCACAAGGTCTCCCTGGAAGAACAGGACGTAGGCTTGCAAGGCAGCGACCTGATACAGCAAGGCCTGTGCCTCACGCTTCTCGGTGATATGAGAGGCCGCTTGCGCGGTCACCTGTAGACCCAGGAAAGCCTCCGGCAGTTGACCCGTGAGCATCAGCAGCAGTGCCCGGGACAAACAGAGGCTCGGATACTTCTGGATAAGCTCTTCTGGAAAGGTCTGCAGCCAGCGGAGAACCGTGTGTGCCTGGCCATGCAGGGCCAGGGCGTGCCGGTGCGTTTCAACCAGGCGGGTAGTGCGCGCCGGATCGGGGACAAGAATCGCGTGATGGATCGCTTCGAGGGCCAGATCATGCTCCTCATACCAGCAACTGGCCCGCCGATGCAGTTCAGGAAGAGAAGCGGGCATAGCCTGGGATAAGCGGCTGCGTAGCAGGTCGGAAAACAGGTGATGGTAACGATACCATCCTCGAACGTCGTCGAGCGCGAGCAGAAACAAGTTGGCCCGGTTCAGGGTTTCCAGCATGGCCTGGCTTTCCTGCGAACCAGTGACCGCATCACAGAGCGAACCCGAGAGGCGTTCCAGTATCGAGGTCTGCAACAGAAATGTCTGCACGCGTGCAGGTTGACAGGAAAGCACCTCCTCGGAGAGATAATCCAGCACGAAGCGATGATTGCCGGTAAAGGCGAGAAGAAAGCTGGAGACATCAGTTCCGCGCTGTAGTGAGAGCGCGGCCAGTTGCAGGCCAGCAATCCAGCCCTCGGTGCGAGTCTGAAGGATCGCCACATCCTGAGATGAGAGATGCAGTCCCATCACCTTTTCCAGAAACGCGCGCGCCTCAACCGCGTCAAAGCGTAAATCGGTGGTACGAAGTTCGGTCAGGTGTCCGTGCGCACGCAAGCGTGCCAGGGGCAATGGAGGATCACTGCGCGTCGCGAGAACGAGATGCATCCGGGGAGGGAGATGTTCCACCAGATGCGTCAGGGTATGGTGAATGGAAGCGGCAGTGATGACATGGTAGTCATCGAGCACGAGTACAAAGTCCTCTCCCTGCCAGCCGTTGAGGTCGTTGATCAGTGAGGCCAGGACGGCGGCTGGTTCCGCAGGCTGTGGGAGTTCGAGCAGCGCGTGAGCATGTGTCCCAAGACGCGGATCAAGCGTTCGCAAGGCGGCAATGAGACAGGTGAAGAAGAGGGTGGGCTCATTGTCCTCCGGCTCAAGGGAAAGCCAGGCGACGGGCGCGCTCATGGACGCTCGCCATTGGGCCAGCAAGGTCGTTTTACCGTACCCGGCAGGCGCGGAGACCAGCGTGAGTGAACCTGTCGCGCCCTGCTGGAGCCGCTTCACGAGATCGGAACGGGGTACCAGCCGCGCGCGCAGACGAGGCTGATGCAGCCTGGTGGCCAGGAGAGGCGCGAGCAGATCGCTTTGCATGGCAGGGCGCGCAAGATGAGAAAGAC
>DASZXF010001179.1:0-9103 GCA_035546055.1 Ktedonobacteraceae bacterium | reverse complement strand
GGAAAAAGCAGGAGAGCAGAGGGCTACGGCCTTCTGCTGGGGCGCGGGATGTCCCCGCCCCCTTTCCTTTCCGCTTGCCGGCGATGAGGAAAAAGCAGGAGTGCAGAGGGCTACGGCCTTCTGCCGGGGCGCGGGATGTTCCTGCTCCCTTTGCTTTCCGCTTGCCGGTGAAGAGGAAAAAGCAGGAGTGCAGAGGGCGGTCAGCCCTCTGCCGGGGCGTGGGGTGTCCCCCGCTCCCCTTTCTTTCCTCTTGCCGCCGCAGGCGGCGAACTCTGCAAACGAAGTTTGACAGAAAACGAAGTCTTTTAACCGCTCTGGCGCGGAGTGGCTCGCGTTGCTGGCGCCAGAGCTGAGGGATGGGTAAGTGTGGGGCGAGCCGGTATACCATCGGAGGTCAACGTGGAAATTATTCTGATCGGAGCGCAAGGATCAGGAAAAGGCACTCAGGCTGAAATGCTCGCGCAAGCGCTCGGTATTCCTCATATCGCCAGTGGCGACCTCTTCCGCAAGGAAAGCGAGGAAAAAACCGAGATTGGATTGAAGGCCGGTGAGTATCTGGATCGAGGAGAACTCGTTCCCGATGATGTGACAATCGCCATGGTCTTGAATCGCCTTAAACAACCGGACTGTGAGCCGGGAGTGCTGCTGGATGGCTTCCCGCGCACGATTGCCCAGGCCGAGGCTCTGGATAAGGGTCTGCCGGAACTGGGCAGAAAAGTAGACGCGGTAGTTTATCTCAGCGTACCCCGTCAGGAATTGTTGCAGAGGCTTGCCGGACGTTACATTTGCCGGGCGCATCAGCACGTTTATAACATCTATACACGACCTCCCAAAGTGGCCGGGATCTGCGATCTGGATGGAAGTGAACTGTATCAGCGTTCTGATGATGTTGGAGAGGCGGTTCAGCGGCGTCTGGACATCTTCTTCACGCAAACCATTCGCCTGCTGGACTATTATCGGCCCCAGGGCAAAGTGGTGGAGGTCAACGGCAATCAGCCCATCGACGCCGTTCATCACGCGCTGGTGAACGCAGTGCGCAGGCATATCCAGGTATAATCAGCGGTTGGGGAACGGTGCCAGCCAGGAAAAAGGTCTGCCTGGTCTCCGCTCCCCTGGCCTTTGGCCCCTGGTCAGCGGAACCCGGAGGCGAGGAAAAAAGGGAGGACCATGAGCCATGGCCATTATCATCAAATCCAGGGCCGAACGCGAGAAAATGCGCCAGGCCGGCCATATCGTCGCGGACGTGCTGGCCGAACTGCGCGCGGCGGTGCGCCCCGGAGTTACCACCGGCGAACTGGACGCCAGGGCCGTGGAAATCCTGCGCAAAACGGGGGCCACAGCCAGCTTTTTGGGCTATCACGGTTACTCAGCCTCTATCTGTGCGTCTGTGAACGATGAGGTCGTTCACGGCATACCGGGGGATCGCGAACTACAGGAGGGCGATATCGTCAGCCTGGACTTCGGCGCCATCTACCAGGGATGGCATGGCGACTCCGCCACCACCGTCCCGGTTGGTCAGATTGCGCCTGAGATTGAGCGTCTGCTCAAAGTCACGCAGGATGCCCTGGAAAGGGGCATCGCGGCGGCGCGGGCCGGTAACCATATCCGAGATATCAGCCGGGTTATTCAGCAACATGTCGAAGACGCCGGCCTGGCCATTGTGAGAGAGTATGGCGGGCACGGCATCGGGCGCAGTATGCATGAAGATCCGCAAATCATGAATTATGTAGATCCAGGGTATCCAAATCCCGTTCTACGGCCTGGCATGGTCATCGCCATCGAGCCTATCGTCGTCATGGGGAGCGCGGAAACCATCGATCTACCCGATGGCTGGACGGTTGTCACCTCGGATGGCGGTTACGCCGCTCATTTTGAGCATACCGTCGCCATCACCGAGGGAGACGCTGATATCCTGACTCTCTAAGAGTCAGATAAAATGGCCTGGGGGTGTGTTCCGAGTATGTGCGGCAGAAGCTATGATCCGGCCAGAACACAGGTATACAGAAAAGGCCTGGGAGTGGTGTGGCTGGATGCGCGCGGCGGAGGCTGTACGCATCCAGCCATACCACTCCCAGAAGGGAAGCAGCTCGCTGGCGGGCTGCGCAGGGCGGAGCAGCAAACGTCGAGTGATGCTGAAGAGTCGGAGAAAAAAGTCTCTCGACTTTCTTTGACGTGTATGCTATAATTCACAGTTGGCTGCAGCAGTTCAGACTGCTGCCATTTTATCATTTGAATCATCTCTCAGGCAGCTCCTTGTTGATCGAGCGCAAACCACTCCGATCAAGGAGTTTGCTCAATCAGAATAAGATACAGCCGTCGTTTTGAGAAAGGATGCTATGGCCAAGAAGGATGAAATTGAAGTCGAGGGCAAAGTCCTTGAAGCCCTCCCAAACGCCATGTTTAAAGTTGAAATCGACGAGAAGCACCAGGTACTCGCGGTGCTATCGGGGCGAATGCGCATGAATTTCATACGTATCGTGCCAGGGGATAAAGTGAGGGTTGTGCTGTCTCCTTATGACCTGACACGGGGTCGTATTACATGGCGTGCGAAGTAGTGTGAGCTGGCGAGGTTTTCCGAGTTCCTCACCCTTCTAGTTCCTCTTATGAATGGCATCTATTTGATGGCTGGGCGGGTAGACGAGTGGTACATGATGGATATCTTTACCAGCGGCTGAGCGTTTACCTGTACCTCTTGGCGAGTTTTGTCTATACATGTTGTGGAGGGCAAGTTCATGAAAGTACGTGCCTCTGTAAAACCGCGTTGTGAGCATTGCAAAGTCATCCGGCGCAACCGCGTTGTAATGATCATTTGCAGTAAAGATCCGAAGCATAAACAGAAGCAGGGTTAAGAGCGGGGGCGTCAACACTGGTCCGGGCGGCCAGTGGGCGAGCCCGCACCAATCTGGAGGAGAAGATGGCTAGAATTGCCGGCGTTGACATTCCGCGCGAGAAACGCGTGGAAATTTCGCTGTGCTATATCTTTGGGATCGGCCTGACCACAAGCCGCAAGATCCTGGAGCGAACGCATATTAGCCCGGATACCCGGGTCAAAGATCTGACCGAAGAAGAGGTCAATCGCCTGCGCGAATTGATTGACCGCGAGTATAAAGTCGAAGGCGACCTGCGCCGCGAAGTGGATATGAACATCAAGCGGCTGATCGAGATCGGCTGCTATCGTGGTATGCGTCATCGTCGTAATCTGCCAGTGCATGGTCAGCGCACCCGCACCAACGCGCGCACGCGCCGTGGTCCCAAGCGCACCGTGGCCGGTAAGAAGAAGGCGGCGAAGAAGTAACGCCGAGAGAGTATCCTTGTCCCGCTTTTGTCAGCGCCGCTGGTGCGGTGTACGGGCAAAGGTGGAGGGGAGAGAGGTATTGCAAGTATGGCAGACAAAAAGAAAACAACGGGCAAGCCAAGGCGGCGTGAACGGAAATCTATTCCTCGCGGCCAGGCGCATATTCAGGCAACCTTTAACAATACAATCGTAACCCTGACCGATCCCAACGGGAACACCATTTCCTGGGGCAGCGCCGGCGGGCAGAACTTCAAAGGTTCGCGCAAGAGCACGCCCTATGCCGCGCAGGTCACCGCCGAAGTCGCGGCCCGCAAGGCCATGGAGCATGGTCTGCGCCAGGTTGAGGTTTTCGTCAAAGGACCGGGTTCCGGGCGCGAGGCGGCCATCCGTTCTCTGCAGAGCGCTGGCCTGAACATTACCGCAATCACCGATGTCACACCTATTCCGCACAATGGCTGTCGCCCGCCGAAACGGCGTCGCGTGTAACCGTGCTGTGCGCGTGAGGAGGAAATAGATTACATGGCACGTTATACCGGCCCCGTGTGCAAGCTGTGCAGACGTGAGGGGGTAAAACTTTTCCTGAAGGGCGACAAGTGCATGTCCAAATGCACGCTTGAGCGCCGCAACACCCGGCCTGGCCAGCATGGTCAGAGCCGTCCGCGCAAAGCCTCGGGTTACGCCTCGCAGCTGCGTGAAAAGCAGAAAGTGCGTCGTACTTATGGAGTGCTGGAGCGCCAGTTTAGCAAACATTTCGTCGCCGCCGCCAGGCGGCCTGGTCGCACCAGCGAAAACCTGCTGCAAATCCTGGAGATGCGCCTGGACAACCTCGTGTATCGCCTGGGTTTTGCTGATTCGCGCGCGCAGGCCCGCCAGCTGGTCTGCCACGGCCACTTCGCCGTCAATGGACGCAAAACGGATATCCCATCCTTTATTGCCAAGCCCAACGATGTGATTACTGTACGTGAGCGCAGCAAGGGGTTGGAATACTTCAAGGTACGCGAGCAGCTCCTGACCACCAAAGGCGTGCCGGCCTGGCTGAGCCTGGATATCACCGCGCTCTCCGGGCGCGTGCTCTCATTGCCCTCGCGGACGGATCTGGAACTGCCGTTTGAAGAGCAGATGGTGGTTGAATACTATCAGCGCTAAGTTGCCTGGCGGATGGGTATATGCCTGTGCGGCCCCGGCGAGGGCCGCCAGATGGCGCAGGAATCTTGGACTACCAGCCTTATATCTGTCTGCTCGCTCAGGATGTGATGTGTAAGCCATGGTAGGAAAAGAAAGGCAGGTTTGACTTTGCAAGAATTGATTCTGCCTCGCATTAAGAACACGAAGACACAGGGTAATTATGCGAGCTATGATATTGAGCCGTTGGAGGCGGGGTATGGCATGACGCTGGGCAACGCGCTGAGACGTGTGCTGCTCTCGTCGCTGCCCGGCGCTGCGGTGACTTCTGTTCGTATCGACAGAGTGCAGCATGAGTTTCAGGACATCCCCAATGTCAAGGAAGATGTCACGGACATCGTGCTGAACATTAAGAAACTGCGCCTGCGCTCATTCTCCGATCACCCGGTTTCGATGCGCCTGGAGGTTTCGGGCGAGCATGTGGTGACTGCGGCGGACATCGCAGCCCCCAGTACGGTCGAGATTGTCAATCCCGATCTGTACATTGCTACGCTCGATAACGACAACGCGCACCTGGAAATGGAACTGGTGGTAGAGACTGGCCGTGGCTATGTCCCTGCCGATTCAAAAGAAGACCAGCCCATCGGGGTGATTCCCGTCGATGCCATTTATACGCCTGTGCAGAAGGTTAACTATACCGTTGAGCACACGCGTGTGGGGCAGATGACGAACTACGATAAAATTGTCCTGGACATCTGGACGGATGGAACGATCACGCCAGATGAGGCTCTGCGTCAGAGTGCTGATATTCTGGTACGCCACTTTACGCAGCTTGCCAACTATCGCGCGACCCTGGCTGAGCCGGAGAAGCCGCCCCTGAGTAGTATGCCGATCCCGCAGAAGATCTATGATACTCCCATCGAGGAACTGGATCTTTCGGTGCGCGCATATAACTGCTTAAAGCGCAGTAACATTACGAAGGTTGGTCAGGTGCTCTCCATGAACGAAGAGGATCTGCTGGGCGTGCGCAACTTTGGTGAGAAGAGTCTGCAGGAGTTGCGGGAGCGCCTGCTGGCGCGTAACTTCCTGCCGAATCCGCGTACCAGCGCCGTTGGCGCCGACATGGACGGCGATCACGAAATGGAGGACTGAGTTGAGGCACCGAGTTGCCGGTAATCGGTTGAGCATGGAAGGCGGGCGCAGACTGGCTGTGCGCCGCAGCCTGATGAGTGGTCTCATCCGTTATGACCGTATCAAAACAACTGAGGCACGCGCGCGTGCGATTAAGGGTGAGACTGAGAAGCTCATCACGATGGCTGTGAAGGGGCGGAATGCCGCGCTGGCGCACCTGGCGTCCGTGGTTTCCGACGAAGATAAAGCGGCGAAGATTCTGGCCTTCGCGCGCAGGGGCCGTTTTTCGCTCTCCTACAAGGTTGAGTCGAACGACGAGCGTTCGGAACTGGGCCTGGCGCCGTTGACAGCCAAGGGCCGCAAGTTCCTGGAAGACAAGTACAAGAGACGGCGCGGCGAGTTGCTCGACATTATCTCGAACGAGGATGATGCCGAAGAGGCTTTGCAGGCCGCGTACCAGGCGATGGTCATCGAACTGCACGCCCGGCGCCAGATCTTGAAGGCTCTGCCTGATGAGCTGGTGGTCAAGAAAATTTTCGACGAACTGGCTCCTCGCTATAGCGGGCGGCCTGGTGGCTATACGCGCATCACCAAGCTGGGCAAGCGCCTGGGCGACAACTCGGACATGGCGCAGATCGCGCTGGTCTAGCGCATTGACGCGGGCGCAGCAGAAAAAGGATGTCAGGGATCGCGGTCTATGAGCAAGCTGGCATGTGGCATTGAATACGATGGCACTGATTATCGCGGCTTTCAGCGCCAGCCAGAATCTCATGGACTGACCATTCAGGGAGTGCTTGAGACGGCTATCGCACGTATCTCAGGCGCGCAGTCGGTGGTCTACGGCGCTGGTCGCACAGACGCCGGGGTTCACGCCAGTGGACAGGTGATCCACTTCTCGACTGCTTCGTACCTGTCTCCGCAGGTCTGGTTACGAGCCTTGAACGCGCTTTTGCCCGCGAGTGTGGCTGTGCGCTGGGTGCGCGAGGTGCCGGATGACTTCCACGCCCGCTATAGCGCCAGGAACCGCTCCTATCGTTATACCATCTGGAATGATAGGACACCGAGCGCTCTGCGGGCCAGGTACAGTTACTTTCGTCCGCAAGAACTGGAGACAGAGCTGATGCAGGCCGCCTGCCAGTTATTGCTGGGGCGCAAGGATTTCGCAGCCTTCGGGAGCAGTCCCGATGCGCGTAACCCCTTGAAGCCCGGGCCTCACTCTTGTGTGCGAACGATGCTCAAGGCGGATTGCAGCCGCCATGACGCTCTTATCTATTGTGATTTTACTGCGGATGCTTTTCTCACGGGGCAGGTTCGCAGAATGGTTGGCACACTGCTGCTCGTCGGACAGAAACGTCTGAGCCTCGACGAATTCGCTCGCATCGTGCAGCAGGCGCGCAAGACGCACCCCGGTTCAGCGGCACCGCCGCATGGGCTATGCCTGGTAGGGGTGAGCTACCCCGAAGATTTGGGATAAAGTCTATGCCTGGACGCAAGTGCGTAGGCTTTGTTTGGAGAATGAAAAATGAAGAAGACATATAGCGCCAGGGCCTCCGAACTGGACCCGCAGTGGTACGTCATCGACGCTGAGGGACAGGTGCTGGGCCGTCTGGCATCGCAAATCGCGCAGATCTTGCGCGGTAAGCATAAACCGACCTACACGCCGCACCTGGCCTGTGGTGACTTTGTGGTGGTGATTAACGCCGATAAGATCGCGGTCACGGGCAAGCGCCTGGATCAGAAGATCTACTATCGCCACAGCCAGTATCCCGGCGGTCTGAAGAAGGCCACCCTGCGGCAAACCCTGGAAGGTCGTTTCCCCGAGCGCGCGCTGCAGCATGCCGTGCGCGGCATGGTCATGCACAACCGCCTGGGCGCCGGGTTGATGGACCACCTGAAGATCTACGCCGGTCCTGAGCACCCTCACGCGGCTCAGAAGCCGGTGGTCTGGACTGGCCCCGAAGCGTTGTTGAAGAAGCCTGCGCAGACCACGGACGCAGAGGCGGCAGAGTAAAGAAGAGGAGATTCTACCTTGGCCGATACCATCAAAGGCGAATACTATTACGGCATGGGACGGCGCAAGACGGCTGTAGCCCGCGTGCGCCTCTTCCCCAACGGTGACGGCAGCGTGACCGTGAACGGCAAATCGTCTCAGGTGTATTTTGGGCAGCGCGAAGCCCTGACCGCCACGGCGGTCGCTCCTCTGCGCCTGCTGGAAATCGCCGAGCAGTATAACATTACTGTGCGCGTCGTCGGCGGCGGCACCAGCGGTCAGGCCGGCGCCATCCGCCACGGTCTGGCCCGCGCCCTGCTGCGGCTCAACCCCGAGTTCAAACCGGCCCTGCGCAAAGCCGGCTACCTCACGCGCGACCCTCGTATGAAGGAACGCAAAAAGCCCGGCCTCAAGCGCGCCCGCAAGGCTCCGCAGTACACGAAGCGTTAATTCGCTTTCTCTGTGCTACGAAGAAGGTCAACGAAAAGCAAGTCAGGAAAAATGCGTGCAATGCGTTTTTCCTGACTTGCTTTTCGTTCATGAGTCATCTCCCATTTTTCCAACGCCGCAAGGGCGTGTTTCCCTTGCGGCGGGGCGCAACAAGCGGTCTGTGCTGCCTCAAAAAAAATGGGGGATGACTCATACAATCAGTTCGGCCAGGCCGCTGGTGGGGCGTTCCACACGCTTGTAACGTCTACTACGGTATCCTTATCTACCATTTTTTCTCCCGACAGAGCTATGTACTTACCGTCAGGGGACCAGGCGACCTTTGAGGCTTTTTCCGCCTGGTAGGTGAAGAGAACCTGGCCGGTCAGGGCATTCCAGACGCGGGCTACGGTTGTACCTTCAAGTGTGGAGATGAGACGCGTGCTGTCCGGCGCCCAGGAGAAATCCTCGAAGCCAGTACCTTCGTGGATATCTCTGGTATAGTGCGTAATAATCTTACGCGTTTGCACCTGCCAGATCTGTATCTCGTCCCTGGTAATGATGGCGCCGAGGGTGTTATTGCCAACCTGCATCTGCACCTGAATGGCCAGGTATTTGCCATCGGGGGACCAGGCGAGGCGTTCCACCGCGCCATAACCAGCCGGGTGGAGAAGTTCGACCGAGGTACCGGTGGCCAGCGTCCAGAGGCGGATCGTGTTATCCTGACTCTGAGCCAGCGAAACCAGGTATTTGCCATCAGGGGACCAGGCCAGTTGATAAATGTCATCTTTATGGCCAGTTAATTGTTTGAGCACAGCCCCGGTATGACTATCCCAGATTGTAATGGTTCTGGGACCAGTGCCACCGCTGAAGGCGGTAATGCTGGAGGCGATTTTACTGCCATCGGGAGACCAGGCCAGCGCCCTGACCGCTGGCATGCCCTGGCTGAGATAGCTCAAGGGTTGCGCGCCTGCCGTGCCCTGGCTGAGATAGCTCAAGGGTTGCGCACCCGTTGTACTCAGGGCCGTCTGTTTGGGACCGGTAAGCAGCACCTTGCCGCTGCGACCATTGATAATCCTGACTGTAGTGCCATCGGCGATGGCCACACGCTGACTTTGATCGGGCGCCCAGGCGACATT
>DASZXF010001178.1:0-2631 GCA_035546055.1 Ktedonobacteraceae bacterium | reverse complement strand
CCCAGACGTAATCGCCGCTGAGCAGATAATCGCGGGTTTCCTTTGAGAGGCTGCGCTGGTGCTTTTTCCAATAGTCCCCAAAAATCCAATCCTCAAAATGCTCTTCAATTGAAGTGGTATTGCCATGCAATTGCACGTATTGCTCGACGGTGCGACCGACGCCCAGGAAGATATGGCTGCGCAACTGTTCGGCGCCGGCTTCATCACCAGCATCCTCGGCCTGGCGCAGCTTTTCTTCGGAACGCGCTCGGAGATCGCCGCTCTTTTTATCCAGGCCATCCAGGGTGTCAACGCGAATGACAAAAGGCGGCGTGATAGGCTGTCCATAGACGTGACAGAGGCGCGGATCTTTGAGACAATGCAGCCTGTCGTCAACCAGGTCAAAGACACCGGGACCGATATGCGGCTTGGGACAGAGTACATTCCCTGGCTGGTTGTTGTCGCGGGAGGCGTTGACGGTATCGCGATCCAACAGGATCCCGTAGCAGGCTGGCGCTGGCCGCTCTGGCAGCGCGCTGGTCGCGTGCTGCAAGGCCGCGTGTAAGCGCTGGCGCAGCAGATCAAGAGGCAGATCAGGAACAAGTTTGTAGAGATAGACGCTGGTCTGCCCGCGCAGTTGCTTACTGTACATGTTTTGATCTGGTTGCGCGATATCTGTCCATGCCTGGTCAGCAGGCGGATCGGCCAGCAGGGGCGAAAAGAGTATGCCGGTGCTCGCCTCCGCCAGTTGCATACCACCTAGCAAGTGTTGGAGTACAGGCTGATTGGACGGGGCCGGACTGCTGGCATTACCATAGCTGGCGGCAAGCAAGACGGGTGGCTCGCGCCAGATAATTTTTCCGCCCAGCTCGATAGGCGACGCGTCCGCGCGCTCGATACGATAGGTGACGCGCGGGGCGCTGCTGCCCTGCCATCTCGCAGGCATTTCATCTGCCACGGGCGCGCTGGCGCGTTGATAGTGAAAGCGGAAGGAGCGCCCCTGCCAGGTAAAGCGGTACTGGAAGCGGTCGAGTTTGATTTCGACTGTCTCAGGCGCGAGCAATTGCTGCTCTTGCAAGAGGTCGAGGATTTCCAGGGCGATCCACAATTCGTAGAGCCAGCTCGCGACCTGCTCGTCGTCACGTCTTTGTACCAGGGCGGAATGGCGCCGGGCTTGCAACTGACCGGGGCGCAGGTCGCGGAAATCTTCCCACCAGTCGATCAGGGTCCGAGAGGGGTTGACTCCAGGCTTCAGACGCGGTGCGGTCTGCTCGACCAGGGTGTCAATATCAGAGCGCCGGGCCTCGTCTTCCAGGGAACGTGCGTAGGCATTGCGTAGTTGTTGCTCGACAAGTTCCTCCATCTCAATCAGGACGAGTCGTTCCTGATCGTTGAGGATCTCTTGCTGGCTATCTTCCCGCAAAACATCGCGTACCGTCTCGCGGTAATTGAGCAGGATTGCGACTACGAGCAGGTTTTCTGGTAGAGCGAGATTCTGGCTGCGCTGGCGCGTGTCAAAGCGCGTCGGTGGTTGATCCGGTGCCTCGTTGACGGCGCGCGCGATGGTCGGGGGCCAGTCAATCTCTCCCTGGGCAGGCGGCTCTTCTACCCGCCGCTCAAACTCGATCTCCAGGCTCAACTGGCGGGTGATATCCGGCACAATGCGCAGCAGTAAATCTTCACCGAGGATTTGCAGCCTGAGATAGCGGTCGTAGAAATCGAGCAGCGGGGGAAGCGGCTGGCTGCTCTGGGCGAAAAAAGTGCGAAACTGGCCGTGAAAGGTCTGGCGATCATGGCGCAGCAGCAGATGCATGACCCGCCGCTGTAAATATTCTCCCCAGGCCTCGCCCAGGACCGAACCAGCTTTTGGCGCCACGCGGGCAATCAATCTGCTCATAGACCACGCTCCGTCTTGAAGGCCCGCAGACGACGCCCAAATTGTGGCAGACGATAGGGCGCGTGCTCCAGGTGGAACGCCTCGTCCAGCACCTCTGGCGGAAGCTGGAGCGCAGGATTTTCCAGTAACTGCTCAACTTCCTCGTCGGTCAACAGCGCCTCACCCTGGCTATTAACAATGGCGTTCAGCGCTTCCAGGTGCGCGCCATAGTGCCAGAGGATTTCAGGAATCAGCCGGGCCAGTTCTGTCTTGCCCGTTCCTGGCGGGCCGGTGAAGATCACATGCCCATTGAGCAGATTCTGATAGATACGTCGTACCCTCGTAAAGAGGAGACGGGCACCACTATAATCGATCTTTGTATTGAGGTAGCAAAAAAACTTGGAGCTTATGATCACTCTATTTCCCTTAAAAGCTTGCGTGAAGAGTATTGCAGAGCTTATCCTGATATTAAGATAGGCAAACCCAAAGACAGTCTTGAAGCTGTTGTCAACTATCACACCATAAATATGCAGTCGCGCTTCCATTATCCTCAAAATAAGAGAAAGCCAGATGTCTGGCAGTCGCGCCTGTTTTTAAACGAATGGATCATGACCTTTACAGGCTTTTGTCGGACGAGGAGATTTCCCGGTTTCGCCAACTCCTGGAAGAAGGTGATGAGCGTATTTATCAAAGTGAGTATAAAATAAGAGAGCTTTTTTCTCCTCCAAACTCAGAACCATCTGATAAAAACCCTGAAGAATGAAAATGCGAGAGCC
>DASZXF010001177.1:0-5285 GCA_035546055.1 Ktedonobacteraceae bacterium | reverse complement strand
TACCACGCTCTCCACCGGTAAAGATCATCCTGGCCAGCCGGCTGGCGGCATTTAACGATGAACGCTCAGGGCTTCTTCGATCTCCGCCAGGGAGAGATGATCTCCAATGAGATCACTGTAGAAGGCTTTCTGAATACGCAGGTCGGGTCCAATCAGAAAATCGGCGGGGATGCGCTGAAAGTTGGAACCCTCCTCGTGCATAAGCTCGTAACCGATAGCCGCCGCCTCCTGAATCATTTGCTGCATCTGCGGGGAGTCAACGCGGGCCATGCTCGCCTGCGTCTTCTCTGGAGAAACCTCGACGCCGTACAGGTCGTAGAGGCTCGCGGTCGGATCAGCAATGAGATGAAAAGGGACATCCTGCCGGGAGGTTACATAACGTTTGATGCTCTCTACCGGCGATTCAAAAATGGCCAGTACCTCCAGACCGCGCCCGTGCAGTTCTGGATAACGCTGGATTAACTGGTGGACGCGCAAATTGCACAGCGCGCATCCACCATTGCGCAGAAAACTCAGCAACACCGACCTGCCCTCGTAGGCGCGCAGATCGACGCGCTCGCCAAAGATGTCTTCCCGCTCAAAATGCGGAGCTATCTCTCCTGTTTGCAGCTTCATCTTTTTCTCCTTATGGCTCTCTTTTCTTCACTCATAAATTAGTCAAGCAGCTTGTCTAATTAGATAGTAAATCAGATTGACTAATTTGTCAAGGGCAAGGGGATGCGTCGTTGGCGACAGGATTGCTTGAACGAAGGTGCTTACGCTCCTTTTTCAGAACTGCTCAGAAGTTCGAGCAGAAGATGCGCCATGGGTGTGGATGAATGTACCCGCTCGGCTGCTCCGCTGAGGAGTCCGATATCTTTGAGCGGTATGCTGCTCTGAAAAGGCGCGTTTCCTTCGGCGATTCGCTTACCATAGCTCTGGTAGATGGGAGCCGAGAACAGGGTGGCCGGGGATTCCAGAGCCAGGACGTAATCCCGTTCTTCTGTGACGTGAAAGGAGGGAAGAACCTGAACAGTTCTTCCCTCTCTGCCATTGGCGTACCTCTCTTGTCAGTGCTGGCGAGCTTGAGATGCTAGCTGGCGCTGCAGGTGACGCCGTTGAGGGTGAAGCTGGTGGGAACGGCATTCGTGCCGTTCCAGGCTCCGTTAAAGCCGGGGGCGGAATTGAGCGTGGCCCCCGGGGCGAGCGAGCCGTTGTAGGAGAGGCTGGTGATGGTGACGGCGCTGCCGGTTTGCGTGTAGGCGCCATTCCAGAGCTGGGTGATGGTCTGCCCATTGGCAAAGGTGAAGTGCAGACTCCAGCCATTGATGGCGCTTGTCCCGGTGTTGGTGATGGTAATGGTGGCGCCAAAACCGCCCGGCCACTGGTTGGTGATGGCGTAATGAACATTACAGGCGCTGCCACTGGCCGGCGTGGGTGTGGGCGTGATGCCTGCGGTGGGAGTTGTCCTCACAGTCGGCGTCGGGGTGATACCAACGGTGGGAGTAGCGGTCGGGGTGGTGCCGACTGTAGGGGTGATACCAACGGTGGGAGTTGGCGTACCGGTGGGGGTACCGCTGCCGAGACCAAGGGCGAGCAGGTGGGCTTTGTAGCCGGCACCGTAGGCGGTGGGGGTACCGCTGAAGTCGCTGATCAAGGACGGTCCGGTGGCGCAGTTGTACGGGTTCCAGGCCCAGGCCAGGTAGCTGCTGCCGTGCTGGTCGAACCAGTTCATGAGCGTGTCAATGAAGCCATGCGCACAGTCGTTTTCGCCGATTTCGCCGGCGATGACCGGTACCTGGGCGGCGACGGGCGCGATTTGCGCATCCCAGCAAGTAGCGGTGCTACAGGCGTTGAAGTTGTAGATGTGAACCGAGGCGATGAGGTTGTTCAGGGGATCGCTCGGCCTGTACTGCAACCATTGGGAGATGTCATTGGAGTAGGCCAGGCCGCCGAGCATGATGGGATTGGTGGCTCCGGTGGCACGTACGGTGTTGACGAGCGCCTGCATGCCCACGGCGGCGAAGCCGAGGCCAATACATGGACTGGTGTTGGCGGCGGGGGCTCCGTTGAGCCAGCAGTCCCAGCTGGTGGTGTAGGGCTCGTTGTAGAGATCAAAGATGACTGACGAGTTGCTTTTAAAGGCGTTTGCCACCGAGGTCCAGAAGGCCGGGGCGTGGTCGAGATCAGGCATGGGCTCTTGCGAATTGGCCTGATTGCTGCCGCTGTTGTTCCAGTGTAGATCGAGAATGACGATCAGATTGTCAGCGGTCAGTTGATTGACGTAGCTGGTGATCTGCTGCTGATAGTAGGCGGCGGTGTAACTGGCCGACGGTTCGCCGTTAATACCTAACCAGCAGTCTTCGTTGAGGGGAATGCGCACGACATTGATCGACCAGCTTAACATGGCCGGGATGTCGCTGAGGTTGTTGGGATCGTCGAAAACGTTGGTTGTGCCTCCTGAGTTACAGGAGTATTCCGCGCTGGACCGATTGACTCCGACCAGGCGCACGACCTGGCCGCTACTGTTGAGCAGTTGATTGCCTGAAACGTGCAGACCGCTGACTGCGACTGCCGCGTGCGCGGTGGCGGGGACGCGCCAGACGAGGCTGACTGTCGCCAGGGCAAGCAGGACCGCCAGGCATGGCAAGACCAGCAGGCGTTTTCTCTGCATACAAATCTCCTTCCGGTATGTGCTCATCACTGGCCTCTACTGGTCCCGGTCTGCCAGAGAACCGCGTTCCCCAGAAGATGCTCTCTCCTCATCTGGAGAGGCTGCGGATGAGCCTTAGAGAAGAGTATAGAAAAGGAATGAGGCAAGGACGAGAGCAGATAAAGGTCATTTGAGCGACAGTGTGCAGTCAGTCTGCCACAGGCGAGGAGAGCCTGTGCTATACTGGGGGACATGAATCGTTTCTGCTGGACAGAGGAGAAGGTGAGTGTTATGGAAACAGGTCTTTCGACATCGACGGACGAAGTAGAACTGGATAAGGGGCGGCAGGCGCAGGCCAGGGAATATGCACGCATCAAGCGGCGCGTTTCTTTTATCGGCCTGGGCCTCAGTGCGGCAGGGGTGTTGATTTTGCTGTTCAGTGGCCTGGGCATCTGGCTGCGCGATGTCCTGCGCCTGCCGACATGGCTGAACTGGCAACCGCTGAATGGCTGGTTTCCCTGGCAAATCCTGGCCTATTTTCTGCTGATTTCTCTGGCCTATGAGATCATTACGCTGCCGCTGAGCTATTATAGCGGCTACGTGCTGCCGCATCGCTATCAGCTTGCGACGATGAGCCGGGGCGCCTGGATGGGCGATCAGTTGAAGGGACTGCTCCTGGGCCTGGTGCTGGAGGGACTGGCTATCGAGCTTATCTATGCTCTGCTGGCCTGGCAACCGCTGAGCTGGTGGCTGTGGGTCGCCCTGGTGCTGATTTTCTTTTCGGTGGTGATGGCAAATCTGGCTCCTGTGCTGATTATGCCTCTTTTTTATAAGTTTACGCCTTTACCGGAAGGCGAGTTGAGCGAACGCTTGCTGGCGCTGGTCAACAAGGCCGGGACGCGCGTACGGGGTACGTACACGATGCATCTGAGCGCTAAGACGACGGCGGCTAACGCGGCTCTGATGGGATTGGGGAATACGCGGCGCATTGTGGTGGGAGATACCATGCTGGATCGCTATACCAATGATGAGATTGAGGTGGTGCTGGCTCATGAACTGGGTCATCATGTCCACAGGGATATCTGGAAGCTCCTGCTGGGGCAATCGCTGCTGATGCTGGGCGGACTCTACCTGGCCAACCTGGCTTTTCATGGCGTGGTTGAGGGTCTGCATGCGTATGAGGGTCTGGCTGATCCGGCAACCCTGCCTTTCCTGCTGATGCTCATCGGCGTCTTCGGTCTGCTGATCATGCCTCTCAGCAATGGCTTGAGCCGCGCGATTGAATATCAGGCCGATGAGTACGCGCTGCAAGCTACAGGCAAGATTGAGGCGTTCAAAAGCGCGATGACACGCCTGGCCAATCAAAATCTGGCTGAGGTTGAGCCTTCTCCGCTGGTGGAATTCCTCTTCCACAGCCATCCCTCGATTCGCAAACGCCTGCGACACGCTGACGAGTTCGCGCGGCGCGCGTGAGGACTCGCCCGGCGGACAGAGGAGCAGACGGGATCTACAGTGAGTCCAGGAGGGTGCGCACGAAGGGCACGGCCAGCGAGAGCCAGTCGAAAGAGCGGGTCCAGTTCACCCAATCCTCCTGACGGGGCCAGCCTGGCCGGTAGCGCTGAATCAGATCCCTGGGCATGACGACTGCCCATTTTATCCCTTCGCCCAGCCCGCCGGGGGTGAGGCGCACACAGATATTGAAGGTGTTCTCATTGGGCAGATGTTGCTTCCAGTCCGGCAAACCTTTGAGCAGCGCATCATGGCGCCAGGAGGTCAGGAGCGCTGGATCTTCTGGCGAGCCGCTGCTTGAGCGCCCCAGGGTAATAGCCTGGCCGACGACCGCCGAACGCTCCCATTCGGGCAGACGCAGCCAGATGGAGTAGCGATACTCATCCAGCCCGGTATGCTGAAGAAAGGCGCGATAGCCTTCGCGCTCAAGCCGCTTCTCCGTGTCTCCCTGCCAGATGCGCACCATGGCATCCAGGCGTTTTTTCTTCTCAAGCTCGCTCAGATCCGCGTGGGCGCCGGTGTTGGCCGGATAGGCGGAGGGTTGCTGGTGTTGCATACAGACGATCCAATCCAGAAAAGAGATACCATTGACTCTCCCCATTATCCCACGTCTGACACCTGCTCACAAGGGAGGGCGCGCTGCTTCTCCAGGGCCGGGGAGAACAGTTTTCCGTCAGAACACCGCATGCTCTCCTCGCATCAGGGTAAACGCCCCGCTCAAAACCCGGGAAGCAGAACTCCTGCCTGACGCCTTTTTCTTATCCTGGAACATCAGGTCTGATTCACAAATAAGATGTATCTTTTTTACCAAAAAGGGGCGCGAGCTATGCAGAAATAACCCTTGTCAGCCATGCTCAATGTCTTTATACTGAACCGTAATATCCATGAAACGCATCCCCGCAAAGATTCTAGCGCAACCAATAAGCAGCACCGCTTCCATACAACAGGGTACGGTGCTTTTGCAGAAAGGCGACTGAACAATGTATTCACATGTTTTCACTTCTCAGGTAAAAGATCCAGCTATGCTCGAAACCATTCAGCGCATTATTCAAGACGCTCTCTTACCGGCTGCGCAACAGTTGCCCGGCCTGACCGATATCCTGCAAATGGTTCAACCAGAAACTGGCAAATTAATGGTGGTGTC
>DASZXF010001176.1:0-15093 GCA_035546055.1 Ktedonobacteraceae bacterium | reverse complement strand
GCAAGGCACCGGCAGGCTCGTCCTTGCGTTGCCACATCTATCGTGTTGCGCCTCTGGCGGCGCGTGTGACCCGTGGCTGGCGCTAGCGGTATGGAGGGATAGAACGTCACATACACTTTGCGCGTATTTTCTTATTTCTGGATAAGATCATCCGTGGCGCGCTGTGCCTCTTTCAGCGGAGGGAGCGCATGCAGGGGAAGCTGTACGCAGAAACAGGACCCCTTGCCTACCTCGCTGGTCACCGTAATTGTGCCGCCGTGAAGACGCACAATCCACTCAACAATCGCCAGTCCCAGCCCGCTGTTGTTGCCGCTCGTCTGTCGGCGAGATGGATCAGCACGATAAAAACGCTCAAACAGGTGTGGCAGGTGCTGGGGAGCAATCCCCCTCCCGGTGTCGCGTACCAGCAGGCAGGCTCCATCTTTCTGGGCATGTACCTCTACCTGAACCATTCCCCCGGGATCGGTGTAGGAAAGGGCATTCTCGACCAGATTCATGACTACCTGCATCAAACGCGCTTCATCTCCTCTCAGTGTCACCGGCGTCTCCGCCTCTACTGTCAGTTGAATCGCGCGCTCTTCAGCCAGAACTTGCGCGCTGCTGACCGTGGCCCTGGTCAGCAGATCGAAACGGATCGGCTGGCGCTCGAAGCGAGCTCGCCCCTCGTCTCCTCGTGCCAGCACCAGCAGGTCACTGATGAGATGCCCCAGGCGCTCTGTTTCGGTGATAATCTGCTGCAGCACCGTTTCGTAATGCTGGCGCGTTTGTGGTTTGAGGAGAGCTATGCTGGCTTTGTTGCGCAGAACCGCGACCGGCGTGCGCAGTTCATGCGAGGCATCGGCGACAAACCGCTGCTGGCGCAGCATGGTCTGTTCGAGCGAATCGAGCATGTCATTGAAGGTGAGTGCCAGATCGTAAATTTCGTCATGTGCGCGGGGAAGCGGAACGCGCTGATGCAGATCCCCCGCCTGAATGTGCCGGGCCGTCTGCGCCACTTTTCGCACTGGTCGGAGGGAGCGTGCTGCCAGCCAGTAGCTGCTGACGGCACAGAGCAGCAAGGCCAGGGCGCCCACGATGAAGAGGAGGGTGACCAGCTGGCGCAGCAACTGATGCTGGGAGGTCAGAGAGAGTCCGACTTGAAGCACCGCGAACGCCTTGCCCTGTGTGGTGAGAGCCTGGCTGTACCACTGGACTTCCTGGCCGTCTGTCGTCTTGATGGTGCCATCCCAGGCGTGACCCGCCAATGAAACAGAATGGGCATCATGCGCTCTTTGGCGCGCAGTTGCCGACAGATTTCCCAGCCATCGAGGCCAGGGAGCAGAATATCCAGGATAATCAGGTCGTATGGCTCGGTTTCTGCCCATGCCAGCGCATCGGTGCCATCTATCACGAGATCCACCGCATAATGGCACTGCTCTAATCCTTTCTTGAGATCATAGCCGAGGATGGGGTGATCTTCAGCGACTAAAAGACGCATCATCAAGCCTTTCTCCTGGTTGTCTGTAACGGCAGGTATCCAGCCTGATTGTAGAAGAGAGAGATGAATTGAACATGAGAATGAATGCTGGCTGAAAAAGAGCCAGGAGTTTTCATACCCAGGTGAATGCAGTCCCTGAAAAATGCACTGTGAGGTCTTTGTAGGAAGATGGCTCACAGTGGTGATCTGTTTGTGAGTGACCCATGCTATCATGCTTTGGTGGTAAGTGTCCAGGCAGGAGATCTAAAGCAATGAATAGAATAGATAAACAACAACACTCATCTCCCATCCCCTCGGCGTCACGCCAGCCTGAGGAAGGCTCCGCATTCGCTTCTTTCCCTGAGCCAGGACGCTCCTGGCTCCAGCGTGGGTGGGAGGTGGTCACGCATTTTCCCCTTCCCCTGGTGGCTCTGGTTCTGCTGGCCACCAGCCTGATTCTCTGGCTGAGCGGGTATGGGAATATTGCTAACTGGACGTTGCTGGCTATCATCGTGGTCGGGGCTGTTCCCTTGCTGTGGGAAACCATCCATCAGTTTCTCAGGAAAGAATTTGGTGTGGATGTGATCGCCATCCTGGCCATTGGTGGTTCACTGTTGCTGGGCGAATATCTGGCAGGCGCACTCATTGTGTTGATGCTCTCCGGGGGAGAAGCCCTGGAAGCCTATGCGCTGCGGCGAGCCCGTTCGTCCCTGTCGGCTCTGGCCGAACGCGCCCCACGCGTCGCTCATCTCTGGCGCTCTGGTATCCTGGTCAGCATTCCGGCAGAGGAAGTGGATGTCGGGATGGAGGTGGTCGTCAAACCAGGAGAATTAGTGCCTGTTGATGGCGTGGTGACTGCGGGAACCTCTAGCCTCAGCGAAGCCGACCTGACCGGAGAACCTGTGCCAGTACCCACAACCGCTGGCAGGTCGGTGCTGTCGGGCAGCGTGAATCTGGATAGCGTGATCGAGGTGCGTGCGACGAAGCGCAGCGCCGAGAGTCAGTATGCGCAGATTGTGCGCCTGGTGGGGGAAGCGCAGACACGCAAGGCTCCCATTCATCGCCTGGCGGACCGCTATAGTATCGGATTTACTCTCGTGGCTATGACCCTGGCAGGTCTGGCCTGGCTGCTTGCGCGCAATCCCACCTATGCGCTGGCGGTCCTGGTGGTGGCAACGCCTTGTCCGCTGATCCTGGCCACTCCCATTGCCATTATGTCGGGCATCGATCTGGCCGCCCGCCATGGTCTGATTGTCAAAAGTGGTGCTTCTATCGAGCAACTGGGTGAAGTTGATATCGCGGTCTTTGATAAAACCGGCACCCTGACCCTGGGCATGCCGAAAGTGACGGCGATAGTCCTGGCGGAGCCTGAGGAACAGCAGGAAGGCCCGGATGTACCCCCGCTGGAGAGCACAGGCGCGCTCTGTCGAACAGGAACGGTTGGCGCATTGCTGTGCCTGGCCGCTTCGGTGGAGCAACTATCCACCCATGTTCTGGCTCGCGCTGTTACAGACGCCGCCCGGCAGTGCGACTGCCCGCTACGCAGCACCACCGATTTTGAAGAGGTCTTTGGCAAAGGAGTGCGCGGGCGCGTGCCGGTTATCCCGAAGGAGAGAGCGGTGCCATGGCTGGCAAACAAGCATCTGGTGGAGGTTGCTGTTGGGAATCGCACCTTTCTGCGCCAATTGGGGATCGAGATTCCAGCGACCTTGCTGGCTGAACGTGAGCAGCGCCGGGACAGGGGACAGATCTGTAGTTTTCTCGTAGTTGATAGACAGGTCAGGGGTTTGCTGGTGCTGGAAGATGTTCCACGCCCGGAATTGGCACAACTCTCCCCGCAGTTGCGGACGCATGGGATCAAGGAAACCGTGCTCTTGACCGGTGATAGTGAAATTGTCGCCTACCAGATAGGCACACTGGCGCAGGTAGATCGAGTGATTGCTCGCTGTTTGCCTGAACAGAAAGTGCAAACGGTGAAGGATCTGGAACGGCAGGGCCATCGAGTGCTGATGGTCGGCGATGGGATCAACGATGCGCCCGCACTGGCAACCGCGACGGTTGGCATGGCATTGGGAAGCCAGGGACTCACGGCGGCTGCGACCGCTGCTGATACGGTGCTGCTTTCGACGGATATCCTGCGCGTGCCGCGAGCGATCCATCTGGGCAGGCACGTGCTACGGGTGGCGCGGCAAGGCATCTGGGTGGGCCTTGGCCTGTCTGGCCTTGCCATGGTGTTCGCGGCTTTCGGCTTGATTGATCCCGCAGCAGGCGCTTTGCTGCAAGAAGGCATTGATGCGCTGGTGATTCTCAATGCCTTGCGAGTGAGCAGAATCGCCTTTTGAGCCGCTTCTTTGCCCTCCTGGTTCGCGCTTTCATTCCTATGATGTGGCCATACGCCAGCGGCTCTGGAACGCCTCCGAGGAGTTGATTCGTCAAAGTGAGCCATCATTGTACGGCATTGTGCGGCAAAATGGGCAGAACGCTTCCGCTGGCCAGTCGATGAAACCCACCTCTGGAGCCGGTGAATTGCCCCTGCTCATGTTACCGGTACTCTTCATGGCAAAAACCTGCCCATTGTGCATCAATGCATCAAAAGTGCTCTGTCGTGGAGGTATCCCTCTCGTTTTTGAAGCCTCCAGGCCGCGATGATGATGGGCTTCTGGCGAAAATGCCATGCTGGCGCTTGACATTCAGACCAAAAGCGTTTACGATTAATCCATCTTGTTTCTGGAGGTGCAGTATCATGCCCACGACTACAGCGATGGTGTTGCTCAACGAGGTGAGCGGCTTCTAGCTGGAAAGATGGTTGTTTCTGGCGCGTCCGCGTGATTGGACGCGTGGCTATCTTTCTCCTCAGATATGCTACAGATGAGAGGGCTTCTCTATCTGCAAGCTGCTTTTTTCTCCACAATCCGCTCACTTTGCCTCGCGGGGATCTTTTTGCCTGCTCGCTTACCGCGCGCAGGACATGTGACCTTTCGTTCAGCATCACCATATTCCACCACCCATAGCCTTGCTCTGCATGGGCTATCCTCTGCTGTTGAAACAGCTTGCAGGCAGTAGATGAATGCTGTCTGGCCTTTTGTGATTGCGACGCTTTTTGAGCGAAAGGATACCACATTTGCTATATGCTCAGTTGAGACGCGGCGGGCGTCTCCTGATGACCTCTTTTTTTCAACCATTAAAACGCTACTGGCGGCTGCTGGCTCGCTATCTGCGGCCCCTGCGTGTGTGGATGCTGGGGCTGGCCGCGATCCTGGGCGCGACGATCTGCGTCCAGGTGGTGACGCCGCTGGTGGCGAGCCGTTTTATCGACCTGGCTACTTCTGGCGCCGATCTGTCCGCGCTGTTTGAACTGGCGGGTGCCTCTCTGGGCCTGGCGCTGGCCGGTCAGGCGCTGGCGGTGGCCGAAACCTATGTGGCGGAGCAGGTGAGCTGGCGGGCGACCAATGCGCTGCGCTCCGATCTGCTGGCCCATTTGCTGCGGCTGGACGCGGCATTTCACGCCTCGCATACGCCGGGCGAGCTGATTGAGCGGGTTGATGGCGATGTCGCGACCCTGGCCCGCTTTTTCGCGCAGTTTGTGGTCGCTGTGCTCGGCAATGGTTTGCTGCTGGTGGGTGTGCTGGGTCTGCTCTACCACGTGGACTGGCGGGTAGGTCTGACTCTGAGCGGCTTTGTGGCGCTGGCCCTGATCGTCATGCTGCGCATTCGCGCTGTTGCTACCCCATCCTGGGCGGCGGACCGCCAGGCCAGCGCGGATTTCTTCGGCTTTCTGAGCGAATACCTGGCCGGTCTGGAGGATATTCGCGCCAGTGGAGCCAGGGCGTTTGTGCTGCGCCGCTGCGCCGAGGTGATGCGCTCCTGGCTGACAGTGACGCGCCGGGCGCAGATGTGGGGCTATGGTCTGGGCGCGACCAGCCAGGGCTTGTTTGTGCTGGGGACAGCGGTGGCGTTTGCCCTGTGTGCCATGCTCTTCAGGACCGGCGAGCTGACCATCGGCATGGTCTACCTGATCTTCCAGTGTACAGAGATGCTGCGCGCGCCAACCGAGCAACTGCGCAACGAGGTGCAGAATCTCCAGCAGGCAGATGCCAGCATTGGACGCGTGGCGGCGCTGCTGAATACCCAGCCGCTGGTGGCGGACGGCCCTGGTAGCGCGCTGCCGCCGGGTCCGCTGGCCGTGGAACTGGAGAACGTCTCCTTTGGTTACGTGGCAGGCGCGGCGGTTTTGCGCGAGGTGAGCGTAGCGCTCGCGCCGGGCCGCGTGCTCGGCGTGGTGGGACGCACCGGTAGCGGCAAAACGACGCTGACGCGGCTCCTCCAGCGCTTCTACGATCCCCTGGAGGGCGTAGTCAGTCTGGGAGGTGTGGATCTGCGCCAGGTGCGTCTGGCGGATCTGCGGGCGCGCGTCGGCCTGGTTTCTCAGGAGGTTCACATCTTTCACGCCAGCGTGCGCGCGAACCTGACCCTTTTCGATGAAACGATAGCGGACGCGCAGATTCTTGCGGCGCTGGAGACGCTGGGACTCTCCGCCTGGCTGCGGGAACTGCCGCAAGGACTGGATACGCCGCTGCTCTCGGAGGGGAGCGGACTCTCCGCCGGGCAGGCTCAATTGCTGGCCTGTGCGCGCATTTTGCTGGGCGATCCCGATCTGGTCATTCTGGATGAGCCATCTTCGCGCCTGGACCCGGCCACGGATCGCCTGGTACACGCGGCGCTGGGACGCCTGCTCGCCGGGCGCACCAGCATTATCGTGGCCCATCGCCTGGCCACCCTGGCCTACGCCGACGATATTCTGATTCTGGAGGATGGGCGGGTGCGCGAGTATGGACCACGCACTGTCCTGGCGGCTGACCCCACGTCGCGCTTTGCCGAACTGTTGCGGGTCGAAACAGAGGAGGTTTGTCTGTGAAAGGAATGCCCACCTGGCGCTATCTGATGAGCATGGCGCGCTACAAGCCCTGGCTCTACCTGCTCCACGGAGTTCTGTGGGGAATCTATAGCCTGTCGTGGTTTCTGTCTGGCTTGCTGGCTCAGGCCTTTTTTGACCTCCTCACCGGGCACAGTCATCTGCCAGGAGGTATCACGGGCCTGATCGTTCTGCTGGTAGTGCTCGCGTGCGGGCGCGTGGTTCTGTGGCTGTGCGCCGGTTTTGTGGAAATTCTCATGCGTTTCACCATGAGCGGACTATTGCGGCGCAACCTGTTGCGGCATATGCTGCAACGTCCGGGCGCGCGGGCGCTGCCCTACTCCATCGGCGAAACCATCAGCCGCTTGCGCGACGATGTCCACCAGGCCGAGGATGACCTGGACTGGACCGACGAAATTGTTGGCCAGGGTCTGTTTGCCGTGGGGGCGTTCCTGGTGCTGCTGCGTCTCGACGTGCTCATGACCCTGGTGGTCGTGCTGCCCCTGGTGGCCGTAACGATCATCGCGCGTCAGGCCAGGGTCGCGCTGGGCCGTTACCGCGAAACCAGCAGCCAGGCCACCAGTCAGGTCACGGGCGCCATCGGTGATATGCTGGCGGCGGTGCAGATGCTCCAGGCTGCCGGCGCCCAGGAGCGAGCCGTAGCGCATTTCCAGCGGCTGAACGAGCAGCGCCGCAAGGCCATGCTGGTTGATCGTCTGGCAACTCAGGCGTTGAGTGCCATCACCACCAACACCGTGAGCCTGGGCAGCGGTCTGATTATGCTGCTGGCGGCCAGCAAACTGCGCGGGGGCAGTATGACCGTGGGCGATTTCGCCCTCTTCGTCTCCTACCTGGGCCTGATCGCCGACTTCACCACCGCCCTTGGTCAGTTTCTGGCTCACTATCGGCAAACCGGCGTCGCCTTTGCCCGCATGAACGCCCTGCCCGATGAGCATACCCCGCCGGGGGCGCTGGTGGAGCACGAGCCGCTGCATCTGCGCGGTCCCCTGCCCATCGTGCAGCCGCCGCTACGTCAGACCTCCGACCGTCTGCTGCTGCTGGAAGCGCGCGGCCTGACCTATCGCCACCCGCAAAGCGGACGCGGTATCAGCGCTATCCATCTGCGCCTGGCGCGCGGCGGTCTGACAGTCGTCACAGGCAGCACAGGCAGCGGCAAGACCACCCTGCTCCAGACCCTGCTGGGCTTACTGCCCGGAGAGGCCGGAGAGATCCGCTGGAACGGCCAGCTCGTCGCTGATCCGTCAGCCTTTTTTGTGCCACCACGCGCCGCCTACACAGCTCAGGTGCCGCGTCTCTTCAGCGAAACGCTCAAGCAGAACATCCTCCTTGGTCTGCCCGACGATCCAGCGGCCCTGGAAGCTGCCCTGCGCGCCGCCATGCTGGAACGCGATCTGCCAGCCCTGGAAGCGGGACTGGCCACGCTGGTAGGCACGCGCGGCGTCAAACTCTCAGGCGGCCAGGTGCAGCGTACAGCCGTGGCGCGTATGCTCGTGCGAGCGCCCGAACTGCTGGTCATCGATGACATGTCCAGCGCACTGGACGTAGAAACAGAGCAGGCGCTCTGGCAGCGCATCTTTGAGCGCGAAGATGTCACCTGCCTGGCCGTCACCCATCGGCGTGCCACACTGCAACGCGCCGACCAGATCATCGTACTCAAAGATGGCCGCATCGACGCGCAAGGCAAGCTGGATGAACTGCTCGCCACCAGCGCCGAGATGCGCAGACTCTGGCAGGGCGAGAAAGAACCCGCGCCAGAGGCGTACCGCTCCTGATCCGGCTCTCTACGCCCCCGGAACAGGCCATTGACGAACGCTTTGGGGCACATATCCTGAACTGGCTCGCCTGCAAGCGGGACGTTCGCCCCAAAGCGTTTTCCCTTCAACATCGCAGTCAAACAGGATTGCTATCACATTGCTCGCTCTCTCTGTTATATTTAAGAGAGAACGGCGATTTTATGGGAAGAAAGCCCGGGATAGCATAAGGCTATTTGTCGTGAGAAAGGACTATTCACATGAATCTGTATCTGCTTCTGGCAATGTGTGCTTTTCCGACCTCGTTTGATGCTCTGTGGAAAATAGCCGCCATTTGTTGTGGCGCGTGGATGATCGCTGCTGTGATAGTCTTGGGCCAGAGACGTGTGCTAAGGCCATTGAGTTATCTTATGCTGCTGATCATCAGCCTTCTCGGGAGCACCTGGTCTTTAACCCTGGCCATCGCGACGAGCCGCAACGTCTTAATCTGTGCGGGAATTGCGGGCGCGAGCGCTGACCAGGTGCGCCAGGCCGAGGAAAGCTCCACGACTCTGATGGCCTTTCAATTTGTGGTCATGGCAACCGTTGTTGCCACCATTGTTCTGATCCTTATCGGCGCCTCCATGCTCTCCTACAGCCGCCAGAGACATATGCAGTAGTCCATTATACAGTCTCTTAACGGATTTGACCGAAAAACTATTTGTAACGTAGCAACGTTATAAAGAAGGAAGGGGTAAAATGTGTCTGAAAGGAGGATAAATCGTAGAAATGCAGTTGATACTCCCTTCCCTATTCGTCAATAGTAGCACAACTCCGTTCAACGGATTGGACGGTTGTCATGTATTCAAGGAGGAGAAAATTGCGTCAAATCCGCTCACTTCAGCCACGAGCAGCGACACGTATTCCGGCCTGGCCACTCAGCACCTTCCTGTTCTCTGATCCCCGTATGGCTGGACTCTGGTTCATCGTTCGCTGTTACATCGGCTATCAATGGCTGGTTGCTGGCTGGGGAAAATTAACCGGGTATTCGCTGGATATTGGATCATTTGGCACGCCACTGCGCGGGGGCGCATGGGTTTTTACGGGCAATGGAGACGCCGGGTTGAAGGCGTTTCTCCACGGCGCGCTGCTTGGGGCAAGCGGGGCGCATCCACTCGTCCAGTGGTGGTATGCGGCATTTCTCCAACACCTGGTCTTACCTCAAGCAGGAGCTTTTGCCTATATCGTGACATTTGGGGAACTGCTGGTAGGCCTCGGACTTCTGTTCGGCGCTTTTACGGGCATTGCGGCGTTCTTCGGGATCTTCATGAACATGAACTACCTGCTGGCGGGCTCGGTGAGTCTCAATCCGATTCTCTGCATCTTTTCCCTCTTGCTGGTTCTGGCCTGGCGTATCAGCGGTTTTTATGGCGTTGATCGTTACCTCTTGCCGATCCTGGGAACCCCCTGGACCGGTTCGCTGGCCTTCAATAAAAACCGGAGGCCGCAGGACACCCCGTATCGGACAACAGCTCTCCGTTGAGTGCCCATCGCCCCTGTTTCCTGGAGAGGCTGAATTAATCATGCGCTGATCTCGTGGAGTTTGTATGGCAGAATGGCAGATTCCTCCAGCCAGTTTTGTATAGAATGGGTTTTTCTGGTGGGTACAGCCCGCCCGAAAACCCATTACCTCTTGATTACCGGTTGCCCATGGCGCCTCGGTGACTTTCGCACAGTCCTGCGTTTTCCTTCTCTCACCCTGGACTTTGAACGGATTTTCGTTTATAATAGAGAGGAAGCCCATAATCCCCAACGTATCCAGGCTCTCTAACTCGCGCTTTTTTTTATTTCAACTCCGGCCAACAGGCTTTTTTGGTGTGTGCTACGCGTCACATTGGCGGGCATTCTGGCATCTGTATAAAGAGAGGCGGGCAATCCCGCAGAAACGCGAGGTTTAGAGTGGAAACATCCGCTGCGGCGCAGGCGACCGAGGCGCTCATTCAGGATTACGGCAAACTGGTCTTCCACGTAATCTATGGCCTGACTGGTCACTGGCAGGAG
Organism: Ktedonobacteraceae bacterium; assembly: GCA_035546055.1. Classification (GTDB taxonomy): domain Bacteria; phylum Chloroflexota; class Ktedonobacteria; order Ktedonobacterales; family Ktedonobacteraceae; genus Paraktedonobacter. Next base: position 4,913 of record DASZXF010001176.1, on the reverse strand, counting down.
AGCGAAGATCTGACGCAAGAGACCTTCTTACAGGCATTTCGCGGTATCGAGGCCGCGCGCGCTGCCAGTGGTCCCCAGTTCCAGGCGAAGGCGTGGCTGATGCGCATTGCCATCAATACGGTGCGCATGCAGCGGCGTCGACAGAAGGCGCTGCGCTTTCTGCCCCTCGCCGCCTGGCAGGACGAACGCCAGGCGGGTGAGAGCCGGGACGAGGTGCATGAAGAGATAGCGGACGCGGACGATCTGGAAACGCTCATCGCCGAACGCGATACCGTGCAGCGCTGCATGGATCAATTGCCAGAGAGCTTACGCGCGCCACTCCTGCTCTCGGTCGTCGCCGGGTTTTCCCAGCGCGAACTGGCCGCCATTCTCGCCCTCAACGAAGCCACGCTGCGTCAGCGTCTCTCGCGGGCCCGCAAAGCCTTTCAACGCCTCTACGCGCAGGAATGTGGCGAGCACATTCCTGCTGAAGCAAGGGCCACGCCATCGCGGTCAGGAGTCCTCCGGTCGCGCGGCCACTTGCGGCGCCGGTCCGCCGCTCTCCAGCCTGTGGGGCTTTCAGCCCGGGCGAGAGCGGCGACCCTGGTGCCATAGGAGAAACGCAACCAGGATACGAAAAAGGAGGACCAGGCTATGCCCGTTCTTGAAAACGAAAAGCGCAACACCACGCGCAGCGCGCTGCGTTACCGTCCCATCAATACCGATCAGGCCGGTCCTGATCCCGTGACCCTGCGCCAGCGGCGGACGCGTTCTGTCACCCGTTCCACCGCGCCAGCGACGGCTGACGAGCAGCCTTTCGACGCAGAGGAGCAGGCGCAGCCGGCGCGTAGAAGTCGCGCGCTTCCACCCCGGCGCGTGGCTCCCGTGCGTCCCAAACGTCACCTGCACCCGTTATTCTTTGTCGGAGCTGGACTGCTGGCCATGATCCTGCTCTGGATGGGCCTCATGCAGGTCATAGCCTGGGGAACCAATACCTATAATACGCTGATCTACGGCTATCCGCGCACCTTCCAGATCGATGCCGTCGTCGGGCACAACGATAGTCCGCGCCATCCCAGCCATTTTATCGCCGTCAATTTGCATGGCACCATCAATATCATCGAATTTCCGGGCAGCGATCCCAGCCGCGCCCGCCTGCTCGCCTCCTCCAGTTCGCTGGAACCGGGCGCGGACCAGGCCGTAGTCACCCTGCGTTTCGTCGATCTCAAACACAACGGCAAACCGGATATGCTCGTCGATATCGGTGGCGTACAGAGCGTACTGGTCAACGACGGCAGCACCTTCCGTGTGCCCACACCCGCCGAACAACAACAGATCCTGCTAGAATTGCAGCAAACGCATTAAAGGGAAGCGCCCGCCGATCTTTTAGCGGCAAAAGAGCGCCTACCGCGCCTCTGGTCGGGTTGCCTCGGTGAAACCGACCTCCGCTGGTTTGCGCCGGAGCCAGCCGGCCCCGGTGGTCAGTAGCGCGAGTATGGCCCCAATCAGCAGAGAGAGCGGAGCGCCGAAGAGAGCAGCCAGCCAGCCAGTCAAAAGGTAGCCCAGCGGCACGCTGCCATCGAAGAAGAGAATATACACGCTCATCACCCGTCCGCGCAAAGAGTCCGGGGCAATGGTTTGCAGCGCGGTAATCGCCAGGGTGGCAAAGAAAATCTCAGTGAAGCCAATGCCGGCGATGAGAGCCAGGGAGAGCACATAGCTGCGCGAGAGGGCGAAAGCGGCCTCCACGACGCTGAAGATCAGCGCGCCGAGCAGAATGGCGCGCAGCGTCGGACGCTGATGGCTCCAGGCCAGCCAGAGAGTCGCGATCAAAGCGCCTATGCCCGTGGCCGCCGAGAGAAAACCAAAGCCCGTCGCGCCCACATTTAGCACATCTGTGGCAAAAAGCGGCAGCACCACCCCGAAGTTCGAGCCAAAGAGCAGGACAAAGCCCACCACCAGGATGGTCAGCAGTACCGCCGGCGTGTGCCAGACATAGGCCACGCCCGCGCGTAAACTCTGCCAGGTCTTCTGTCGTTCGCTCGCCCGGTTCTCCTGTTCGGGCCGGGCGTAAAGCTGATGGCTATTGATCAGAGCCAGCCCCAGCAGGGCAGCGCCATAACTGAGGGCATTGAGCAGAAAGAGCGTCTTGACGCCACTGAGCGCAATGATCACGCCTCCCAGCCCCGGTCCCACCACGCGCGCCAGATTGACGATAGAGAAATTCAGCGCCACCGCATTCGGCAGTTCTGTGCGCCCGACCAGTTCAATCACGAACGACTGACGCGCCGGTTTATCCAGCGTACTCGCGATCCCCAGCAGCAGGACCAGTATATACACATGCCAGAGTTGCACCGCGTCCGTCGCCACCAGCACCCAGAGGAGGAAAGCCAGGAGCATATCCGCCGTCTGGGTCAGCAGCAGGACACGCTTTTTGGGCCAGCGATCAGCAAAGACGCCGCCGAAGATCGAGAAGAGGAGCACCGGCAGGAATTGCAGCGCGCCCACCAGGCCAAGCTGCAAAGGGCTCTGCGTCAGCTTGAGCACCAGCCAGGACTGGCCGAGGGTCTGCATCGAAGTACCGATCAATGAGACCATCTGGCCCAACCAGTACGAGCGATAATTGCGCTGGCGCAGGGAAGTAAACGCCCGCAGCGGACCCCTTGTCCAGCGTGCGGACACTGTTTCTCCCTGCCTTTCCTGCTCAGCCACGCTCACGGAAGGGGGCTTTTTCATGGGGCTATCCTTTATGAAGCGTGTAATGCGACGAAGATCATAACACCTGCGGGAAAAGCATGCGCCTGTCCCGCAGTCGCGCAGGAAAGTATAGCGCAGCCGCTGCCCAAAAACACCGTCCCTAAGACCGTTGCCAGGCGCTTGACGCAAGTGTTATACTAAAAATGAGAGAAAAAGCTCATCAATTGCGATCTGCCACTATTTTTCCACTATTTATGCAAAATCTCGTCATCTTCCTGAGACGTATCCTCTGGTTGAAGCTGTGCCATGTGAAGCAGGCGTTCCCCCATCCGTTGCATCGTCGCGCGCAATTCCGGCGGGTGGTGGACCACGAAGGGCAGATTGAGAGCCATGAGGTAACGTGTGATGCCCTCCAGGTCGTCATAGCGTTCCCGAAACAGCACGCCGCCGGGAGTGGGGGTAAGGGTGCCATAGAGAGAGGACATCTTTTGCCGCACAGTGTCCAGGTCGGCCTGAAACTCGACCTCAATCTCGATAGAGCCTTGAGTGTCATACATATGTTGAACGAAGGTTTCGTAGTCGAAATCAGCCGCCTTCTCAAAGGTTTCGTCAAGAATCTGCAACTGCCGAATGCGGTCCAGGCGGAAGATGCGGTAGCCCTGGCGCAGACAGCAATAGCCGCTGACGTACCAGTGTCCTTTCCAGCCGGTCACGCCGTAGGGTTCAATCTTGCGCCGGGTCTCCTCTTTGTGCTTCGCGTGATAGACAAAGGTAATGCGCTGCGAAGCCTGAATGGCCAGGCTGAGATCAATCAGCAGGCTGGCATCGGGGCGTTCCTGCTGATGGTGGGCAAATAAAACCAGGTGTGACGACATGGCTTGCAGACGTTCGCGGGCGCGGGCTGGTAGCACGCGTGAGACTTTCGCCAGGGCACTCTCAATCGCCGCCGAGGATTGGCCGACCTCCAGCCACGGACTGCTGAGCAGGCCGAGGGTGATAGCGGTGGCCTCTTCTTCAGTAAAAATCAGCGGCGGCAGCTTGAAGCCCGCGCGCAGGCGATAGCCGCCGTAGCGGCCAATGTTAGATTCGATGGGAATGCCAGCGTCCTGGAGATGCATAATATAGCGGCGCACAGTGCGCACGTCCATCTCCAGGCGAGCCGCCAGTTCCGGGCCGGTGATGGATGGCCGGGCCTGGAGCAGCTCAAGAACGGCCAGGACACGGCTGGTTGGATGATACATAGCAATTCTCCGCCTTTTCTGGGTCGTTGGTCGGAACGAGGGTCGATTCTGTCCTCCTTTCAGGATATACTTCAGTTAGAAGAAACGTCAAGAAGAGAAAGGATGAGAAGAATGAGTGCAGAATCCGTTTCGGCAGAGGAGCAGGGGCAGCGGCGTTTGCGAGGCGTGGCCCTGGTGTCAGTGATTGTGGCTCTTATGCTGACGCTGCTGCTGGAGGCGCTGGATCAGACCATTGTGGGCACGGCGATGCCGCGAATTGTCGCGCATCTGCACGGCCTGGATCGCTATAGCTGGGTGGTGACGGTCTATATTCTGGCCTCAATGACGATGATTCCCATTGTGGGCAAGCTTTCCGATCAGTTCGGGCGCAAGTGGTTTTTGCTGTGTGGCTCGATCCTTTTCCTGCTGGGTTCGATGCTGGCGGGTGCCTCGCAAAGCATGGATCAATTGATCCTCTTTCGTGGTATGCAGGGATTGGGCGCGGGCATTGGGATTGCCCTGGTCGGGACAGTCATGGCTGATCTTTTCCCGCCCGCGCAGCGTGCCAAAGCGGGAAGCATCTTTGGCATGGTCTACGGTTTTTCCAATCTGCTGGGACCGACCATCGGCGGCTGGCTGGCCGAGCACGGTCCGCTGCTGGGCAACCTGGTCACGGAAGAGTCGCGCTGGCGCTGGGTCTTTTATATCAACCTGCCAGTGGGCCTGGTCGCCGTACTGGCCCTGATTATCTTTCTGCCCGCCAACCTCTCCGTACAAACGCGGACCTGGACCGGCTGGAGTTCGCTGCGCCAGGTCGATTTTCCGGGCGCCCTGCTCTGCGCGGCTGCCACCATTGGTCTGATGCTGGGATTGACCTGGGGCGGCGATCAGGTATACGCCTGGACCTCCCCGCAGGTGCTGGGTATGCTGGTGGCTGGCCTGGTGCTCTTTGGGCTTTTCCTGCTGGTTGAACGCAGAGCCAGCGATCCCATTCTGCCGTTGAGTCTCTTCCGCCAG
>DASZXF010001175.1:0-4542 GCA_035546055.1 Ktedonobacteraceae bacterium | reverse complement strand
ACCTTGACCAGGTTCTGACAATAGGTAGTCGTGCTGGCGCTGTTCGCATTCCAGGTCGGCGCCTGATCGACTCCGACGCGGTAGAGATTGGTCTTGCTCAGGCTGATTCTGTCATTGACCAGGACCATTTCATCACCGGTTGGAATCAGCGCAACCGGCGCCTGCTGGGTCGCGGCTGCCATCAGCTCATCGGTGGCCAGCGTAGCGACGGGGGCATTGTTATTTGTCAGATCGGGCACAGTCCAGGGCGTGCAGCCAAGGGCGGGATCGACAAAGCTCGTCAGCAGCGCGTTATCGCTGGGGTTGCCGATGCGAGTCGCATTTTGTAACTGAGCCTGGTTCGCCGCTGAGAACTGAGCGGTCTGGCCGTTGGCTGTAATCAGATAGGTCGTCTGCACATTGTCGCTCTGATCCATGTCAACGATGGAGAACGAGCGTGTGGTCGGACAGGGCTGACCATCGCTGGCCGTGCCAAGGGCCGGTATTTTCAGCCGACCGGCTCGAATAGCCGCGTTGGCCGCCTGGAAGAAATTGACCGCGTTACAATAGGCGAACTGACCAAAGGGAGAGCCGGGGGTGCCATTGACACAATTGCCCTGGCTACCTCCGCGTGTATCCATACGAGCGTGGACAAAAATCCCGCGTCCACCATGTCCGCGTGTGCGCGCGTTGTTTTTCAGGGTCAGGATCGTAGCATTAAAGCCGAACCAGATGCCCACAACCGCGTGCGCGGGCAAGGTGGGTACAACTGGAGCTACCGCCGGCTTCGTGCCCTGGTCAACTACCAGCGGCTCGTAGGTCGTAATCTTGCCGGTTGCCGGGTCCAGGATATCCGCCTGGACAAAGGCTGACTGGTTGACATTCGCCTCATTGCAGGGACCATCCCCCGGATTGGTTGAAGCGAGCTGATAAGGTGTGGCCAGCCCTTGCGCGGTCAGCGGATTGGCTGGAATGATCAGCGTGCAGGAGGTATTGGTGGCCGTCGCGGCCTGAGACTGGAGATGCGGCAGGACGACCAGCACACCGGCTCCGGCGAGCGCGATGGCCAGCGTAACAACCATGCCCACCAGCATCCATGGGGAGAAACGGCGCCTCCTGCGCCTGTACAATGAAGAGATCCGTCTTTTTGAGGAAGGGCGTGTCTGAGTAAGCATTTCCTCAAACTCCTTTCAAGTCCCTTTACAAAGCAGTCTGATAACCCAGAACTGCTGTCCTTACATCCACTCGTCAAGCCACCTGGACATACGTGTGACGAGCCTGGCAAATCATAGACCGGCGTTAGGCACCACGGTTTTTGTTATCCCTCCCGGGCGATATGGCAAGGAACGATTGCCAGGTCATGAAATAACAACCTGTGTAAGGAATAGTAGCACAGGTCTGGCCCCCATCTAGCGTACATATCGCGTAAGCACTTAAAAAGTACTACAATGAGGTTAAGATTATTTAACCAATGAAGCGGCTTTCTGGTTAAGAATTCTTACATTTTTTGGCGATTGTAAAAATAGGCAGCTCTCGTCGTGTGTCTGGGAAACAGGCCGCCCGGTAGACAATTGCCTGAAACGGCGTCCAGGCAGGATGTACCAGAAAAATCTGTTGATTGCAACTCTCGCTATTGCCACATTTCTATGCTACTATAATAGCTGCCGTATCTCTTGAGAGTCAGAATATGCGAGAGGGCCGAGTGCGCAGAGGAGAGCGCGGTCAGAAGAAGGTGAGGTTTGTTTTGGGATACCGACTGTTAATCATCGACGATGATGCCGGTGTGCAGAAAATGCTCAGGATTTTGCTGGAATATGAACATTTTGAGGTGGTGGTAGCGAGCAACGGCCAGGCGGCTCTGGACTGTCTGAATCAGGCGCCACCGGATCTTATTTTGCTGGATCTGATGATGCCCCATATGGATGGTCTGTCCTTCATAGCGGAGCTGGAGCGGCGCCAGTTGCGCCCCGGTCTGCCAGTCATTGTGCTGACCGCTGATATCTATGCCAGGCCGTTGATTGAGCGCCTGGGAGCCGAAGATTGGCTGATGAAGCCGTTCCATCTGTCCGACCTGCTGCGCAAAATTCGCGGCCTGCTCACTGCCCCGGAACGCGAGGTACCCGCTTCTCAAACGCCGAAGAGGGAAGGATAGTACAGAGGCTGTGCTATCCTTCCCTCTTTGGCGTTGGATGGTCTGTCCGCCATTGCCCTTGATCAGGGTTTGGCGGTGGGTGTCGGGGTGATCGCCGCCGTGGGTGAGGGGGTACTTCCAGGTGTGGGCGATGGTGTGGAACTCAGATTGATGGTCTGGTCATCAAAAGTCTGGAAAGCCACTGTCTGATCGCCAGTATTCAGGTAGGTACCCGTTACGGTATCGCCGGGCTGCACCAGCGGCAGTTTCGGCGAAAGGGCCAGATTGGCGGTAAAGATCTTGTTCTGCCCCTCAAGCTGCATATAGTAGATCGTATTTGAGCCCTGTTGCACCGCTGAGATACGCTCTACTTTGCCTGTGACGCTCAGCACCTTGCCACTGGTGGAGGTGCCGTTGGAACTTCCCTGCTGAATCAGCCATTGTTGATAGTCCTGGAGCGCGGCTGAGAGGGTTGTTTCGTACTGGACATTGCTGCCGTTAAGGTTACGCGCGTCTACGATGCCAACCGCCTGGTAGATGGCCCCGCTGTCGGTGCTCTGCACGAAGATAGCGATCCAGGTGGGCGTGTTGTAGATCTGGTAGAGCTGAACGCTATCCACGCTGTAGCCGCGAATATTAGCGCGGGTTGAGTGGATGGTGTTGCTGACGTTATTGCCGATGCCCAGGCCGGAGAGCTGGTAGAAGGTAGCTTTGTTGTCATGGGTGTCAAACAGGAAGACGCCAGTACTGGAACTGTCATTGGACGATGCGGAGGTCATTGTGACCAGCCAGACCGGGTGATCGACGCTGTTATAGAGAAGCTGCGGATCGCTGGCTGGCGCCTGCTGACCTGCTCCCGATGGATTAAACCAGGGCGCGGCGTGGTAGAGTCCCCACCACTCCAGATACTGCGTAACGGTATCCGCCGGCATGACGCGATCAACCCAGGTTGGCACAGCCTGTTGCTGGTATTTGACGATATTGCCGTTATGAGCATCGATGAGCAGTATTTCGCTGAGCACATCGCCGGTATAGCCGCGCGAGGGCTGCATGAGCGAGATTGTCCAGTAAGGATGGAAATGCTCATCCAGTTCCAGCGTGGGATCGACCAGCTTGCCATAGGTATAGCCGCTCAGGTAGACATGGCGCGTTAAGTCCTGGTTGAGCATTGCTCCCGGCAGATAGGCCAGCGCGGCTCCGTTGGTGGGACAATGGGCCGAGTGCGCGCTATCCGTGCAAAGTTCTGGCTCCGCCTGGGGATTTTCCGCGTCGACGATCACGAAGCCCGGTGTGCTGCTGTTCGAGAGATTGACGAAGATGTTATTGTACTCCAGCGGCGCGACGTAGTAGAGATGATGCTGGATCGATTGCAGGGTATAGGTGTCCGGGTCAATGCTGTAGCTGGAACCCAGGTTTTGCCCGTTGGAACCGAGAATCTGCTGACCTTTATAGGCGGCGACGCTCTGGCTGACCAGCACAATATGCTGGGGGTCAGTTGGCGGCAAAACGGGCGAACTGGCTGTGGTGACATTTGGAATGGCTGCCAGCGCCTTGGCGTTGCTATCGAACCACGTGGTAAAGACGACGATCAGCCCGGACACCAGCAGACCGATGCCGGCGGCTATTACCAGTCCGAAGATACCCGCCGCGACGGCTCCGCGTGAAACATTGGCTGGCATACTTCTGCCGGACGAATGCTGGCCACGGCTGGCCGCCGCGAGATCTTCCAGACCGCTCAATCCGGGACGAATTACAGCCAGCAGATTGAGGAGACTGCTGATGACCCGCGGCCAGAGCACCCACTGCCAGCCCCCAAAAGGTCCGGTCAGCGCAGGCTCCGAAAGGTAGAGGATAAGCAGACCAAAAATATAGTTAAAGATAAAGTAGCTAATGAACCAGCGCAGGAACTTGCCGGCGCTAAATTGTTCCTTGCGCCCAAAGCCGAACCGGCCAATGCTCAGAATAGCCATTACGATCAGTGTCCCGATCAGGGCCAGCAAAAGGAGAATCATGGCTTCACCTTTCCTTCTATAACGCTCTTTGTTGAAAATGCCGTTTCTATTGTAGTCCTTTCTCCAGGGAAAAGGAAGCAAGAAAGGTCAGGATTCCAGGCTCATTCAAAGTCCCGTTTTTCTCACCCACCCCCCCGCCCTTTCTCTTATCAGTCATTCCAAATTTTGATCCCGTTTGGAACGTCGTGTTTGACTCCTCGTCGCTGCGCGACTCGCCCTGGTGCTTTTGGAGGAGGTGGCAGGTTGGGCTCGGCCCAACATGCCGCCTCTACCAACCAGGGCGAGTCGCGCAGCGACGAGGAGTCAAAGAAGGGGTTCGCCAACGGGATCCACATTTTCTGAGGCGGCCTTAAGCGCTGGTTGCGCCCCACCCAGGGGAAACGCGCCTGGCGGTGCTGGAAAAAGTGGGGAGGACTGATA
>DASZXF010001174.1:0-1922 GCA_035546055.1 Ktedonobacteraceae bacterium | reverse complement strand
ATTTTCGCGGGCACCTGCTGGCGATTGACAAGCTTGAAGGTAAAATGCGCGACGGGCAGTGAACTCTCTCGATAATTTTCCTTAATCACCGGGCTGAAAGCTTGCAGAGAAATATCCGTCGTAAAAACATCGTATGTGAACCAGCTCCGTGGAAAGAGCGCGTAATACTGCCCGTCCCCTTGCTTCAAACGCGGCCACGCTGGCAAGACATCGTCGGTGGCCAGCGTATATGCCCTGACTTCCTGACCCGCAATCTCCTCCCGCACATGAAAAGCTGCCTGGGCCAGGAAACGCTCTTCATAACGGCCCGGCTTAAAATGCCAGGGTCCGAATGATCCACAGAGATTGAACATAAAATTGCCCGCGCCGATCCCACCCAGCGGCATGCCTTTTTTGGGATATGTCGCAGTATTATGGATCTGGAGCAGATCAAACGTCTTTGTGCTCGGCACATCGCCAAGCTCATGGTGCCACGCGCACGCGGGAATAGACCAGAACGAGCGCTGCTGAGAAACAAATGTGCTCATAAGAATGGAAGCCTTTCTCTCTACTATGCCTTATTAAGAGGAGCGCCTTCAGACCCCCTGGAGCCTCGGTTCGGGGGACTCGTCTTATGCACTAACGCACGTTCCTGATAGGCAGGACCACAAATGCGCCAAGCAACGCGATGACTGCTCCCAGCAAAAACAGGACACCGTAATTATGCGTCGCGTTCAGAAGCGGGGCAGCCGCGATAGGCGCCAGGGATTGAGGCAGCGTATTGGCTATATTGATCACTCCCAGATCTTTCCCTCGGTCGCTGGAGGAAGGAAGAACCTCTGTCACCAGCGCCTGGTCAACGGCCATATAGGCGCCAAAGCCAAAGCCCATCACACTCTCAGCCACCAGGACGCCGGTCCAGGTGGGAAGAAAGACCAGCAGCGCCAGGGCCAGGGCAATCATAATCCCCGAGAGGACCACAAAGATTTTCCGCCGTTTGAAGTGGTCGGATATGATGCCGCCCAGAACTGCGGCGATAATCATCATCACCGTTGAGAAGATATTCGCAGTCGCCACGCCCTGCGCCACCGTCTGACCGGGAAAGAGTTTATCGTAGTGAATCACGTCCTGCAAATAATACAGGAGATAGTTCGTGACGCCAAAATAGCCCAGGAACATGACAAAACGCGCCAGCCAGGCCAGGCCAAAATCTGGATGTTTGCGCGGACTGATCCAGAAACTCTTCAAGAAAGCTCCCATTTTGAAGGGCGGCAGATAGCCCTTCGGCAAGGGCTTATCGGGGATCAGGAAGGCAATCGGCAGCAGCACCACGAATACAATACCGCTCAGGACCAGGTAGCGCGTCACGGTATCCTGAATCAGCGTCCCGACCAGCACCGAACCAATGATAATGCCCAGCGGGGTCGCGGTTCCCACCAGACCCGAGACGGTCCCCCGCTGCCTGACGGGAATGCGGTCGGGTAAAAGGGCCGTGATGGGCGGCATGATGAAGTTGTAGAAGCTCGCAAAGAGCCAGTAGCCCAGAATCAAGACCGCCACATTCTGCGCGCTCATCATCAGCATATAGCTGGCCACGGTCAGGAGGGTTCCCACCAGCAGCCAGGGACGGCGGCGGCCAAAACGCGAGGTTGTGCGGTCGCTCAAAGCACCCACCAGCGGATTAATGACCAGGCCCAGGAGCGCCCCAACGCCCGAGGCCAGACCCAGCAGGGAAATCTTGTCAGCCGAATTAAAATCCTGAATCTGGACCGGTAACAGAATGGAAAGAACCGGGATCAGGCTGACATACATCGCTATGTTTGCCAGCACAAGAGCGATCACTATTCCCGAGCCGGCCCGCTCGCTCGGCTCGCGCAGCGCCACTGGCAAATCTTCTGCAGAGCTACTGGCGCCAGAGGCAGCCACCACGTTGCCCTCTCCCA